>JBPYDQ010001079.1:0-16144 GCA_051986135.1 Terriglobales bacterium
CTTCAGCCGTGCGGCGCCACGACGAGAAACGGTGATCTCCGGAAGACTGGAGTCCGGGGATTTCCTGGCCATCCACGAATGTTAAACCCATCCTCCCCTTCTGGGGAGGAACCCCTGGTTTGAGCTGTCGGCAGCCTTGCGCTTAGCTGTCCGGGTGCTCTACCCCGGGGCTCTTGCCCTCAGCCCGGCGCTTTCAGCGGGAAGGTGGGATAAGGACATGGCTCGATTCTTGGGGAATCGACATCGAGCTTGGCATCTTTTTCGTGCGTTGACAGCTTAGCCGGCGGCAGGGTGCTCGGCGGCGGCGGCGTGGTGATGTTGAGGTTTTGCGGCCGATTCAGCGCGCGCCGCGGCCAGGTCGGCATGCAGGGCATCGAGCACGATCATGGGCATTTCATTGCCCCAGGTTTCCATTTCCGGCTCATCCCAATTGCCATTCAGACGAACATAGTCTCCAGTGAATTCCTCGGGAAAAGCAAGCCGGTAGTCGCCTTCGCGCATCAGAATGTCACCAATTAGACGGCCAGTGTTGAAGTCGTATACCCGCCGGCTGCTACTGCTGTTGGCGTAGAGCAATGAGATCAGGACTTCGCCGTGCTCGGCGTAATCAGGCCGGTAGAGCCAGGCTTGCGGCGAATCCGCCTTGGGACGATGACGCCGGCGCACCGGACCTGCGGGCCGCTCGACGGCCACCTCGCTTGCTGGATCGAAATATAGGATGCGCTGGCAAGAGTCGCAGATGACCACCCGTTCGCCAGCGCGCACCTCGTTGTAGGTCTGCGGGCGCAGCATCACCTGGCATGCCATGCATTTATGATCCCGGACTTCGGACAGACCCGTTCGGCGCAGCTTCACTACTCGATCGTAATGGCGAAGGAGGTCGGCGGAAATTCCTGCCCGGTACGAGTCGCGCTTGCCGTTCCAATCGGCCAGCAGCCCTTCGTCTTCCGCTGTTTTCCGGCGGGCTTCTGTTTTTTCTCGTTCGATCTCGGCGGTTTCGGCCTTCAGATCGACTTCTGCAGCCTTGACTTGTTTTTCGCGGGCTTCGGCGTTGATCATCAGCTCGAGGATCCTGTCCTCGTTGGCGTTGATGTCTCTCTCCGCGAATGTGACCTCGTGCTGGAGGGCCTTGTACTGCTCGTTGGTCTTCACATCCAGCATTTGATCGCGGTACCTCGAGATTTTTTGCCGCAGGTCCTGTATGACGGACTCGTACTTGCGCTTGGCCACGTCATCGGCCTTCACCGCTGTTTTCGCTTTTTCCAGGATCGCCTTGGTCCCGGCAAGCTGATCCTCGATGGCGGCTACTCGCCTGGGCAGAGAGGCGATTTCATTTTTGAGGCGCGTGATTTCGCGGTCGGCGATCTGGAGGTCCCGCAGGTTTTTAAGGTCAGGCAGCATGAAGACGACTACTCCTCTAATTCTAACATGCTGGCTCGCAGCGGTAGCGCCGGCGCCTTGCCGGCCCAGCTCTCCCCGGCGAAGTCGCGTTTCTGGTCGAGGGGAAAGCGGAGTCGAGGGCGCCGCCGCGGTCAGACCTTTCAAGCCGCGGCCGAGATCTCGGACAGTTGCTCACCAGCGGGCCCGAATCGTATGCCCGCATTCGTGCCATCTGCGAGCATTATCCCTATCCATGGGCGCCGGATACGGCCGGCGCCCCGCCGTAGCGATCTGTCGCGGCTCGAATGGCCCCACTCAATCAATCAAGGCTTGGCCCCCGGCAAAGCCGCCCTTGGCCGAACATCGCCCAAGGGAAACATTGTTCATGGCCGTCAGGATGACCTTCGAGGTAGCCACGCTAGGATGGAAGTTCTCGAGCCAGAACTGAGGAAACTGGCTCGAGAACGGAGGGCGACATTCCTGAAACCGGAAACGATCGTTGTGGGTACGCTGCTCTCAGCCGACGAATTTCGAGTTGTCCACCCGGGCCGGGAGCGCCATTGACGAGCTAGGTGCGCGACCGGAGAGCCGATATGGGGGAGTTCCTCCCGTGCTCACGACAACCATGAAAAACCAGAAAGGGGATGGTGGAGGTCGTCGACCCCGCCGCTCCCCGGCCACGGTTGAAAGCTCATGGTCGGCGGCGCGCGCGTAAACTGTCCGCGGGGCGCAGCAGATCGGGACCCAGCAGGGGCGGTGTGATTGCAAGAGATCATCCTGCTTTTCTACCGCTGTGCCCACCGTTGCCATCAGCAGGCTGAATCTCTCTGCGCGGCGATCGGCTTTCGATAGGTTCCGAAACCCGTCTGTATCCGATCGCCGAATTGTTCCCAGCAAAAAAATATTTCTCATATTTCGTCCGCCCATCCGGTGGCACCATTGCTTGGCTCGGTTCCTCAAGCCGGCAGCTGTCGATAATCCCCCGTTCCCTTTTTCCAACCCACACGCCAGCTGACCACGCCGGCCCGGCAGTGTACACTTTTCAGTTTTGCAGGTTTTCACCGAGGGAGACGATTCGTGAAACGATCTGCGCTCATCGTTATCGCTGTTCTCGTGTTTGTTCCTGCATTCGCCCAGCAACCCGGCGAACAAAAGCGGCCGTTGACGATTGAAGAAATTGCTGCCCCCGGCGGTCTGACCGGGCGGGCCCCGGAGAACATCCAGTGGAGCCCGGATGGAAAGCTGCTTTCCTATGTGCAGCGCGACAACTCCGGCGAGCATGGCGAACTGTGGTCGATCGATCCTAACACTGCAGAGAAGAAGGTTCTGGTGAGCGAAGCAAAGCTGGCGACGCTGGCGCCGGACGTGAACAAGATCAAAGATGAAATTCAGCGCGAGAAAATCACCCGCTACTCGGTCGCGGCCTATCATTGGTCTCCCGATTCGAAGCAATTGCTGTTCGATTCGCTCGGTCAACTATGGCTGTACAGCCTGGACACGGGCACGGCGGTGGCGTTCACATCTGTACCCGGATCGCAAGACCCCAAGTTTTCGCCCGATGGGAGCCGGGTTGCTTATCTGCGCCAGCACAATATTTACGTTCGTCCCACTTCGGGGGGAGATGAGAAACAGCTCACCCGCAACGAGCGGAAAGATACCAAAGACGAAGACATCTTGAACGGTGAAGTGGACTGGCTATACGAGGAAGAATTGGACGTTCGCAGTAATTATTTCTGGTCGCCGGACAGCAGCCAGATCGTTTTCCTGCAGATGGATGAGACCCGCGTCCCCACGTATCCGATCACAGATTTTCTTCCCATAACGGCGGACGTGCAGAACGAAAAATACCCCAAACCGGGTGATCCCAACCCCTTGGTGCGACTCGGGATCGTTGGCAGCAGGGGCGGGGGCGTGAAGTGGATCTCGCTTACCGACAATCCGGATACCTACATACCGCGCTTCGGTTGGGTGCGCGATGGAGTTCTCTGGGCAGAGCTGCTGAACCGGGCGCAGGACACCTTGGAGCTGTATTTCATCGAAGCGAAGTCCGGGCGATCACGACGGGTGCTTACCGAGACGAACCCAAATGCCTGGGTGAACATTAACAATGACTTTCGCGTGCCGAAATCCGGAGACCGGTTCCTATGGTCAAGCTGGCGCGACGGGCATACCCATCTTTATCTCTATAGCTTCGAGAGACAAAACCCGCTCGCCGGCGAGGCTAAACTCGAAAAGCAACTCGAACAGGGCGATTACGAGATGCTTGGCGTAAAGGGCATCGACGAAGCCTCGGGTACGGTTTTTTTCTCCGCCAACAAGGGCGATCCTCGGCAGGAGCAGCTTTATTCGGTGAAACTCGACGGATCGGATTTCCGGCAGATCTCCGAGGAAGCCGGGACGCACGGGGTGACATTTGCCGATGACGGCAAACATTATGCGGACGAACATAGCGCCAGCCTGGTTCCCCCTAAGCGCTCGGTGTGTGCGGCCGCGGGCGCGCCCTGTTATCCCTTCTGGGAGTCACCGCGCCTCTCCGAATACGATTGGAGCCCGTCCCGAGACTTGGAACTTAAAGCTGCCGATAACACGACCACGATGTACGCCCATCTGGTCGTGCCCAATCGCACTCCGAGGGGCGGCAAAATTCCAGTCATTGTCTACATCTACGGAGGCCCGGCCGCGCAGACAGTGCGCAATACCTGGGGCGACGGCGCAGGAGACCCCTTCAATCAGATGATGGCACAACACGGCTATGCGATTTTTTCCGTCGATAATCGCGGCACGCCGAACCGGGGCCGTGAATTCATGACCGCGGCCATTCGTCACCGGTTCGGTGTGATCGAGTTGCAAGATCAGCTGGCCGCCCTCGATCAACTCTTCGCACAAAATCCTTCGCTCGATAAAAACCGCGTCTGCATCTGGGGCTGGAGCAATGGCGGCTCGATGACCTTGTACTCCCTCCTGCACTCGCGTGCCTATAAATGCGGCATTGCGGGAGCCCCGGTTACCGATTGGCGTTTATACGATTCCACCTATACCGAGCGATATCTCGGCTTGCCGAGGGAAAATTCCAAGCTCTACGACGAATCATCCATGCCCGCGGCGGCTCGGAATCTCCACGATGCCCTGCTGCTCATTCATGGCAGCAGCGACGACAATGTGCATTTACAGAACAGCATTCAAATGGTCAACGCCCTCATCAACGCCAAAAAACAATTTCGGTTGATGCTCTATCCGGGGAAGACGCATGGTGTGACGGGCGATGCACGCGTGCACTTGCTTCACATGATGCAAGATTTCCTGGAGGAGAATCTGAAATAGGGCCTATCAAGGCTCCATGGCTAAAGCCAGCCATTCCCAACCGGATAATTCGAGGAGCACACGTTGCAGCGCACAACTCTCGGTGATTTGGAACTGACGATTTTTTCCGACGGGGTCTATTACTTCGACGGCGGTGCCTTTTTCGGCGTCATCCCCAAGGTGATGTGGCAGAAGAAGGTCAAAGCCGATGAAGACAACCGGGTGCGGGCCGGGCTGAATTCGGTGCTAGTCCAAACCGGCAAGGAAATTGTCCTGATTGAAACCGGCATCGGTAACAAGCTTCCCGAAAGAATGAAGAAATTCTATGGCCAGCCGGCTGAGTTGCTCGACAACCTGAGCGCCGGGGGAATCTCGCCCGACGGAATTGACATCGTCATTAACACGCATTTGCATTTTGATCATTGCGGGTGGAATACAGTGCGGCGCGGTGATCGGATTGTGCCGACCTTCCCCAGGGCGAAATATTACGTGCAGGAAGGAGAATGGCAGCATGCGCGGCGGCAATTCGAGCGCGATCGCATCAGCTACATCAGCGAAAACTATGATCCGCTGATCGAAAGCGGGCAGATGGAGCTGCTAAGAGGAGATCGGGAGATTGTGCCCGGCATTTCCGTGCGAGTCTTCCCGGGACATACCGCCCACATGCAGGCTGTGTTGCTCCGAAGCGGAGGACTGAAAGCGTGCTATATCTCGGACCTGATACCCACGACGGCACACATCGAGCTAAGCTGGGGAATGGGATATGACCTCTACCCGGTCGATACCATCGAGAGCCGGAAGAAATATTATGCTGAGTCGATCCCGGAGAAGTGGCTGACGATCTTCACCCATGATCCACAGGTGCCGTGGGCGTATGTCAAAAGGGACACTCGAGGAAAAATGGTGGCGCGGGCGCTTACGAGTTCAGCCCATTGACTATTACGCGCCGGCGCCTTCTCGTTCGATGGACAGAGCGGCTGTCGCTACTTGGCCTGCGCCCTTTCGGGGTTCGAGGATCGCCGCGAAGAATTCTTCCACTCGAGTAAGAATATCCAGTTCCGATTTTGCTTCGTAAATGCTCTTACGCAGAGCTGCGCCGCCGGGAACGCCGTGCGTGAACCAGGAGGCAAACTGCTTCATCTTGCCTGCAGCACCTGGCATTGCTTCCTCGATCAGCATTTGGAAATAGGTGCGGATCATCTGATAACGGTCTGAATCAGTAGGCTCGTCATAGCATTTGGAGTCAGCCAAAATCTTGCGGCCAGGGGCGGCTGACCCTGCCTGGGCAGGGCCGATCATCGCGCAATACTGCTCGATCTGGCGAAAAATCCAGGGATTGGCCGCCGCCGTTCGTCCGATCATGACGGCGTCGCAACCAGTCTGTGCAACCATGGAGCAGGCATCCTGGGGAACGCGAATGTCACCGTTCCCGATGACCGGAATTTTCACCGCCTCTCTCACGGCGGCGATCCACTCCCAGCAGGCATTGCCGCTATAGCCCTGCTCACGGGTCCGGGCGTGCAGGGCGACAGCGTTTAAACCGCAGTCCTCGGCCATTTTGGCCAGCTCGACACAGACGATCTCCTCGTCGTTCCAGCCGGTGCGGAACTTCACGGTGAACGGAATCGTGACCGCCGCGCGGACTGCCTCAAAGATGCGGCGGATTGCGGGCAAATCTCGCAACAGGCCTGAGCCTCCGTTGCACTTCACCACCTTCTTTGCCGGGCAGCCGAGGTTTAAATCGACAATATCAAACCCCAGATCTTCGACCATTCGGGAAGCGTCGGCTATCACCTCGGGGTCGCTGCCGAAAAGCTGCGCCGAAATAGGGTGCTCGTCTTCGTAGAAATCGAGGTAGCGCTTGGCCTTCTTGTCGCGGGCGCGGAGAACGCCGTCGGCCGAGGTGAACTCAGTCATGATCAAGCCGCACCCCCCCAGTTGGCGGATGAAGCGACGAAACACACTGTCGGTCACGCCGGCCATGGGAGCCAGTACGGCGGCAGGACGGATCTCCACCCGGCCGATGTTCAGAACGGCGGGAACCGGCACGATGTCCGCGTAGAGAACCATCCGCTCCTCACCGGCCGACACACTGTCCCACTGCTTGCGCATGCCTGTATTTTAGCCTGTCAAACGAAAGCCCCTGCTTACGCAGAGGCTTTCCGTACATCCGTCTAAGCCAGCGGCCGACTTACTTCTTGTCGCCGGCCTTGGCATACTTGCGGCGAAAGCGCTCGACACGGCCGGCCGTGTCTACCAGCTTTTGCTTGCCGGTGAAAAAGGGATGGCACTGAGAACAGATTTCTACGTGGATGTCGCCCTTATGGGTGGAACGGGTGGTAAACGTGTTGCCGCATGCGCAATGCACGCGCACTTCGTTATAAGCGGAATGAATGCCTGCCTTCATGGGTCAATAATCCTCAATAGCCACCGTTTGATTCTATCGGACTAACTCAGGATTCAGCAAATGGGCTGAAGCAGCCTGCCGAGCCAGCAGAGCGGCCTTTGGCAGCATCTACCAAGGACGTGTCATCCAGGTAGTTGTTCTTATCGCACAGCTGTTTCGCTTGTGCTTCGTCTGGCCGCCTATCCTGAGCCGAAACCGCCGCCAGCGGCCATCCAAGCCCTGCCCATGAGGCACAGACCAAGTGAGAAGTCCGCCCGATCACGACACGGATCACCTCCGAGCTGGCCTCGTTCCAAGGACCATATGCCCCCGGAGGGAAGCGCAGTAGAGACACGAGCTTGCGAAAACCACTTGCCGTGATGAGGTTGATGGACCAACCGGTTGTGGATGCTCTAAGCCAAACGGTACTGGTAAAGTTCAGGGTGAGCACACGAGAAAGCAGCGACACGATCCTCGACCTTCAAGAAATTCTGCCGTTCCCGCGCCTTCGCGGAACAGTCGCCGCTGTCGGATCAGGATTTCTATCTCCATCATCACCCGAGTGAGCTCTTTTGGCCGCTGCCGGAAAATCACTCGCAATTCGGCCGGCGCGTCCCCATGCGGGACTACAAGTAGCGGCCCGGCGTGCAAAAATGCTGAATGCTGGCTGCTGGCTCCTGTTCGCCAACCCCAGTACCCGCCCGCCGGAGTTGATTCGCCTTTCATTCGCCCATCGTGTTATAGTTGCTGAAACGATAAATTGTGGAAATCGATGTGATTTATGACCTGACGTATTTCCAGCCAGGTTGTAGGCTAGGCGTATAACTCTCAAACCGGACACAAAGGCGGGCAACCATCATGGCCGATGAACGCACGAAAGCTCTGGATTTGGCTTTTTCCCAGATCGAAAAACAGTTTGGCAAAGGCGCCATCATGCGCCTCGGCTCGAAAGAGGTGGTTGTTCCTATTTCAGTGATTCCCACCGGGGCTATCTCGTTTGACGCAGCCCTGGGGGTTGGCGGGTTTCCCCGGGGACGCGTGGTCGAGATCTTCGGACCGGAATCTTCTGGCAAGACCACCATTGCTCTCGAAGTCATTGCCGAGGCGCAGAAGAGCGGCGGCATGGCCGCTTTCGTGGACGCCGAACACGCGCTCGATCCCGGCTACGCAAAAAAATTAGGGGTCGATGTTGACAACCTGCTTGTTTCGCAGCCCGACTATGGCGAGCAGGCCCTCGAAATCGCCGAGGCGCTGGTGCGTTCCGGCGCGCTCGATGTGCTGGTCGTCGATTCGGTCGCCGCCCTCGTGCCCAAGGCCGAACTCGACGGCGAGATGGGCGACAGCCACATGGGTCTGCAGGCGCGACTGATGTCGCAGGCGTTGCGCAAGCTCACGGGTATAGTCTCAAAGTCACGCACCTGCCTGATCTTCATCAACCAGATTCGCGAAAAAATTGGCGTCATGTTCGGCAATCCCGAGACCACAACCGGTGGCCGCGCGCTGAAATTCTATGCCTCGGTGCGCATCGATATTCGCCGCATTGCCGCCATCAAGGAAGGCGATATGGTGACTGGCTCCCGTACCCGGGTAAAAGTAGTGAAAAACAAGGTGGCTGCGCCGTTTCGCGAGGCTGAATTTGACATCCTCTACGGCGAGGGAATTTCTCGCGCGGGCGACTTGCTGGATTTAGCCGTGAATCACGATATCGTCGAGAAGTCCGGCTCCTGGTTCAGCTACAAGGGCGAGCGCATCGGCCAGGGACGCGAGAATGCACGGCAGTTCCTGAAGGACAATAAGGAAATCCTGACTAAGCTGGAAGTGGAGCTCCGCAAGCAGCTTGGCCTTACCGCAAAGGAGAATGCCCCCCAAGCTCAGGCGCAAGCAGCTGCCGGGGGGCGGCTCACCACTATGCCCTCGGTTCCACCGGAAACGGCCAAGGTACCAGCAGCAAGAAGATAAAAACAGCCGTTGTTCGCTGCTGCTTGCTGGTTGGGTCAGGGACAGGCAAGCCTGGAGCAATGACTAATTTGCCAATCTCATTTCCCGCCGCATAGAATCGTTCTTCACTCCTTGCCGTGCTACGAGGGTCATTGAAAAAAGTTATAGCCATCTACCCAGGTTCGTTTGATCCCTTGACCAACGGCCATCTCGATCTCATCGAACGCGGCAGCAAGATTTTTGACGAGCTGATAGTGGCCATCCTGCGCAATCCGGAGAAACTGGCATTATTTAGTTTGGCCGAACGCAAAGAAATGATGACGGCCATGACCGAACGCTGGGAAAATGTAAGAGTGGATACCTTCGATGGCCTGATGGTGGATTACGCGGTGCGGGTGAAAGCCTCGGCGGTGCTGCGCGGTATTCGCGCCATCAGCGATTATGAATACGAACTGCAGATGGCGCTAATGAATCGAAAATTGTCACCGAATCTGGAAACCGTCTTCATGATGCCTGCCGAAGCCTACTCCTATTTGAGTTCGCGTCTGGTTCGCGAAATTGCCCAACTGGGGGGCAACGTCGACGGGCTGGTGCCCGAGCTGGTACAGCAGCGGCTGCGGGAAAAAATGGATCCCGCCCACAAGTTCGAAAATTGGGAAACGCCCAGAAAATCGAGGGCAAAGAAGCCATGACCGTAGCAACAGAACCGACCTTGGCATTGAAACTAACGGAACGAATCAACCGAATCGAGCCCTCGGCCACTATGGCCGTGGTCGCTGAAGCCGACAAGCTACGCAGCCAGGGCATCGACGTCGTCGATTTCGGTGCCGGCGAGCCGCATTTCCCGACCCCCCAGTACATCAAAGATGCGGCCATCGCCGCCATTCAAGAAAACTTCACCAAGTACACGGCCGTGGGTGGCACGGCGGAGTTGCGCGACGCCATCGTCCATCGCCACGCTATCGATTTCGATTCCGATTACCGCCGGGAAGAAGCGATGGCTTCGGTCGGCGGCAAGCATGTCCTGTTCAATGCCATCAATGTGCTGGTTGATCACGGCGACGAAGTCATCCTGCCGGTTCCTTACTGGGTTTCCTTCAAAGACATCATTCGCTATGCGGGCGGCAAGCCTGTGCTGGTCGAAACCGACCAGAGCCGCGATTTCGCGCTTACGCCGGCGATGGTCGAGCGCGCGATTACACCCCGAACCAAAATGATCATCCTGAATTCGCCGTCGAATCCCTCGGGAGCGGTCATGAGTCCCCAGGATATGACGGCGATCGTGAAGCTCGCCACCCATCGCGGCATCTGGGTGATATCGGATGAGTGCTACGTGTACCTGAACTACTCGGAAAAACGGTTTTCGGTTGGCGCGTTGCGCGAGTACCGGGAACGAATGATCGTGGTGGGTTCGCTGTCCAAGACCTACGCCATGACCGGCTGGCGGCTGGGGTATGCGCTGGCGCCCTCGCCCGTGATCAGCGCCCTGCAGAAGCTGCAAAGCCAGTCCACCTCCAATCCTACTTCCATCGTGCAGAGGGCGGCGGTTGCCGGGCTGAGAGGGCCACAAGAGTGCGTCGAGGAAATGCGGCAGGAGTATATCCGCTTGCGCGACCACGTGGTGAACGGATTGCGATCGATTCCTGGAGTTAGCTGCACGCTGCCGCAAGGCGCGTTTTATGCCTATCCGAACGTATCCTCTTTCTTCGGCCGCCCCGGAGTCGAGTCGGCCGCAGACGTTGCCGGCCGGTTACTGCGCGAGGCTCATCTGGCTACCGTACCGGGAGAAGGATTCGGCACCCGGGAGCATATCCGAATTTCCTACGCGACATCGGCGGCCGAACTGGATCGCGGGCTGGAGCGGCTGCGCAAATTTCTGTCCTCTCTTTAACCGATTTAAGGCCACACCTTACGACCGGCCCCCGCGGGTCAGACTCGCGAAAAGCTCGAGCCGCGGCTTGATTTTCCCGGCCCTTTCAGGCAGCCTCTCTCGAGCCGGATGCTTCTAACGCAGATCAAAGGCGGGCGCTCGGCTTGGGTGGTCAGACACGAGCAAGACTAAAGAACGGCTGGTAGAATGAGCGAGCTCTATCCACTGTTGATGTCCCCAATGTTCGATCCGCGGCCCTGGGGAACCTTTGACCTGTCGCCGATTTACCCGGATCATAAATTTTCCGAAAAAATCGGGGAATCCTGGCTGACGGGCGATGACTGCCGCGTGGCCAACGGGTCATTGTCAGGCCAGGCACTCGGGGAATTAAGTGAGAAATTTGGCGTCGAGCTGGTGGGCGAGGCCGCCCGCGATGCCAAACGCTTCCCCCTGCTCCTAAAATTCCTTTTTCCCCACGAGAAACTCTCGGTTCAAGTTCATCCCGATGACGAGTGTGCGCAGCGGGTGGGACAACCTTGGGGCAAGACCGAGTGCTGGTATGTTGCCACTGCTAAGCCCGGCGCCCAGGTGGCCTTGGGCCTGAAGACAGGGGTGACCTGCGAGCAGCTCGAGCAGGCGATTCATGACCATCGCGCGGAAGGGCTGCTGAACTGGGTGGATATCCGCCCAGGCGACCTGATTTATGTCGCCGGAGGGACCGTTCATACTCTGGGTCCGGGCTCCGTTCTGGTGGAGACGCAGCAGCAGTCCGACACCACCTACCGCTTGTATGATTACGGCCGACCACGGGAACTGCATTTGCGGGAGGGTTTGGCGGCGGTGAAAGAAGTTGTTGGTTCTGGCAAAGTACGGCGGTCGATGGCCGCGACGTCGCAGAATGGATTCGAGCGCGAGGAGCTCGTAGCGGCGCCTTATTTTGTGGTCGAGAAATTCAATTTGAACGGACCGACAGCGCTTCGAACACTCGACGACTCGGGTGTGCGCTCGGTGCAGATCCTTGTCGGCTTGCAAGGTTCGGGAACCATCGTGGCGCGCGGCGCCGAGCCGGTCACTTTTGCCACAGGCGATGCTGTAGTTGTGCCCGCCGGCACCTGGAACTTTGAAGTCCGGCCGCAGCGGGGTGTCGAGTTCATTATGGCGCATGTGCCGGGAAAGCCGCTCCCAGAGCCGGAGACGACAAGGTAACAGCAGCTTTCCAGCTGTCTCTAAGCTAGTGTCTTGAGGGGTGCGGGGGATTGGTCTTGGTCGGAGTCCGTGCCCGTTCGTCAAAATTCGTGGCTAATCACTTTTATCCCATAATTCTTGCCGGCGGCCGGGGAACACGCTTCTGGCCATTGAGCCGCAAGCGTCGCGCTAAACAACTGCTGGCACTCGACGGCCAGCAGACCATGATTCAGCAGACGGTGAGTCGTTTGCTGCCGCTGGTCGCGGCGAAAAATTTCTGGGTAATTACCAATGAAGACTCGCGCCTGGAGATCACCCGCCAGCTGCCGAAATTGGCCAAGAGGCAGATTGTGGCTGAGCCGGTCGGCCGCAACACCGCGCCCGCCATCGGGCTGGCTGCTTTCCTCGTGTTGAGAGAAGATCCCGATGCCCTGCTTGGCCTGTTCCCCTCCGATCATGTCATCGCCGACGAGAATCGGTACCGCCGAGTGCTCGACCGCAGCATCCGTTTGGCTGGCGCGGGCGACAACATCGTAGTGCTCGGCATACGGCCTACCCGGCCGGAAACCGGCTACGGCTATATCGAAGCCGGTGCACTGTTCGATCAAGACGTGGCACGCGTACGCCGGTTCACGGAAAAGCCGGACAGTGGGCGAGCCGCAGAATTTCTGCGTGCGGGAAATTACTTCTGGAACAGCGGTATGTTTTTATGGCGGGCGCGGACCCTGGCGGATGCCCTGGTGGAACATCTTCCCAAGACCGTGCCGCTGTTGGAAGAAATTGCCGCCGCCTTCGGCACTAGGAAGTTTGAGAACACCTTTCGCAGGCTTTATCCAAACTGCCAGAACATCAGCGTCGATTATGCCGTGCTCGAGCCGCGGTCGGCTAAGGGGGAGCGGGCGTCCAATATCTACTGCATTCGGGCAGATTTCGGATGGAATGATCTGGGATCGTGGACCGCTCTCCACGAACATCGCATGGCCAAGGCGCAATCCGCGGATGGCAATTTGATCCGAGGGGAAGGAAGCTTCGTCCTGAACGCACAAGGCAATTATGTGCACGCGCCCGGGAAATTTGTGGCAGCAGTCGGCGTGAATAATATAGTTGTGGTTGAAACCGATGATGCGCTCCTGATCACTACCCGTGAGCATTCGCAGGATGTGGGCAAGGTGGTGAAATATCTGGACGAGAAGAAAAAAGCGAAGCTGGTATGAGAAAAGCAGCGAGGAACCAGCAATCCACCGGCTAGCTTTGCCCAGCCTCTGCCCCCGGGGCCTCCTCGTCCCCGAGCGCAGGGTTCTGGATTTGGTCAAGGCCAGTATCCGAGGCACACCGAGTCCAGCGCCGAGCGGGGAATGCTGTGAGTAAACACCAAGGTTGCCGATTGCATCGTATCGCCGCAAGTTGTTGAGGAGTTCGAGCTGTTTTATGGCGGACATCAAATTTGGTACCGACGGATGGCGCGGCGTCATTGCCGACGATTTCACCTTCGATAATGTGCGCAGAGTGGCTGGCGCGATCGCCTCTTACGTACTGACGCACGAAGATCCTAAGCGCGGGATAATCGTCGGATACGACACGCGCTTTGCTTCCGAAAACGCAGCTCGCGTGGCGGCGCAGGTAATTGCCGGCGCAGGCATTCCGCTGAAACTAGCTGACGATTACACCCCCACTCCCGCGATCTCTTACGCGGTGAAGAATCTTGGCGCTGCCGGCGGCGTCGTGGTTACGTCTAGTCATAATCCATGGAACTGGAACGGAGTAAAGTTCAAAGCCAAGTTCGGCGGGTCGGCAACGCCGGCCATCATGAAGATCATCGAGGACCAGGTCCGGGCGGGAGTCATGCCGAACGGGCGCAAGGCCGCCATCGAGGAAGTCCCTCTGAAGCCTCCCTACATAGCGGCCATCCGCGCCTTTGCCGACCTCGACCTGATTGCTAAGGCAAAATTCAAGTTTGCCATCGATGCCATGTATGGTTCGGCACGAGGGGTGCTAGGCAAAATTTTTGCCGATCACTCGATCGAGCATATCGCCATTCGCCAGGACCTGAATCCGTTATTTCCCGGCATTAATCCCGAGCCGATTGAGCCGCACGTTGCCAAGCTGCAAGAAACCGTAATTAAGGAAAGATGCCATGCCGGTCTAGCCACCGACGGAGACGCGGATAGAATCGGCGCCGTTGCCGAGGACGGTACCTTCGTCGACTCGCATAAAATCTTTTCTATACTTCTCGAATGGTTGCTGAAGCGCAAGAAGTGGCCTGGGGAAGTGGTCCGTGCCTTCAATACCACCCGCATGCTGGACCGCATCGCGGCACGCTATGGACGTAAGCTCAACGAATGCCCGATCGGGTTCAAGTACATCGCCGACCTCATGATGGAGCGCGAGATTCTGATCGGGGGTGAAGAATCCGGCGGGATCGGCTACTCTCGTTTTCTGCCCGAGCGTGACGGCGTACTCAATTGCCTGCTTCTGGCGAATGTCATGGCCGAAGAAGGCAAACCCCTGGGGCAGTTGGTAGCCGATCTGCAACGTGAGTACGGAGCCCACTACTATGGACGCCGCGATATGCATATCCCTGAGGATATTAAGCAGGGTGCCATTCGCCGTGCTCGAGCTAGTGCCACCGGCAGCTTGGGAAAATACAAAGTCGTCAAAAAGGAAGACCTGGACGGGATAAAATTCTTCCTGGATGCGCCCACCAACGGCAATGGAGCTGAGCCTTGGATTCTGTTCCGGGCATCGGGGACCGAGCCGCTGCTTCGCCTATATGCGGAAGCCGCTTCTCCGGAGCTGATGCGGGAAATTCTGGCCAGCGGAGAATCGTTCGTGACGAGCGCCACCTAATGCCTTCCGAGGGTTCGGGCGGCGCAGATTAGCCGGCATGCTTCCGTTACCCTTATTCTGTATTCGGGTTTTAGGTGATAATCACAAACCGTATGGCACTCGCGAGCACATGGGCTGGTCCCACGGATACCCCGGAAGCGCGGCGCTATAACCGCATACGGCGCTGGCTCAGTGTAGCCGGTTTCATGATCGGCCTGGTTATGCTGATCGTCCTTCTGGCCACGGGATGGACCGTTGGCCTGCGTGACCTCGCCTACCGTGGGGCTGGCCACTCATATCCCCTGGCGGTTTTCCTCTACGTCGCCATGCTGCTGGTCCTGAGCAAGTTGCTGGAATCGGGGCTGGATTACTACAGCTTTCGTCTCGAGCATAGTTACCATCTTTCCAATCAAAAACTGAGCTCGTGGTTGTGGGATGAGCTGAAGGAATGGCTGATAGGCCTGGTGCTCGCGACTATTCTGGTCGAAGTTCTGTACTTTACGATTCGACAGTGGCCGGAGCACTGGTGGCTGATCGCCTGGGCGATTTTCATGGCATTGTTCATTTTTTTCGCACAGCTTGCCCCCATCGTTCTGCTCCCTTTGTTGTACAAGTTCGAACCACTGGAACGTGAGGAGCTGAAAGAGCGGCTGCTGCGCCTCACGGAACGGGCCGGAACGCGAGTGCGCGGCGTGTACGAATGGAAGCTCTCGGAAAAGAGCAAGAAAGCCAACGCCGCATTGACCGGATTGGGAGCCACGCGCCGCATCATCCTAGCCGATACATTGTTGAACAACTATTCGGACAATGAAATCGAAGCGGTGCTCGCCCATGAGCTCGGCCATCACGTGCACAAACATATTCCCAAGAGCATTGTGGTGCAGATGGCAATCACGTTCGTGGGATTCTGGGCGGCAAACCTGGTGCTGCGCTACGCCGTAGACCAGCAGCACCTGTTCCGAGCGCTGTCCGATTTCGCGAACTTGCCGCTGCTGGTGCTGGTTTCGACGGTCCTCTCGTTTATGGTGATGCCGGCGCTCAATGCCTATTCGCGCTTCAATGAACGCCAGGCGGACCGCTACTGTTTTCAGTCCATCAGCAGCGTAGCCCCCTTCATTTCATCCATGAATAAACTGGCCGAGCAAAACCTGGCGGAGCGAGCGCCTTCAAAATGGGTTGAGTGGTTCTTCCATTCCCATCCCGCGATCAGCAAACGAGTAGCAGCGGCGGAATCCTGGGCCCGGCTGAAGCCGGTCCCT
>JBPYDQ010001080.1:0-4962 GCA_051986135.1 Terriglobales bacterium
GGAACTAGCGATTCTAACGGACTGGCGGTCGCCGGCGTAGCCGATCCTCCACAAGGCCTGGCTCAGGTTTCAGATTCCTATTCGGGGCTACTCCCGCCGGGTGCATACGGCCAACCAGCACATCGAGGAAGAATAGACGCTCGACAAGCGGTCGAGCGAGCTGATGATGAAGGGCAACCTAAGGCTGCGAAACCATGCTTACGGGGTATTTGCAGGCTGGCGGTACACTGCCGGAAGATTGGCGCCGCCTCCGACAGCGGGTCGACCTCGTCGCCTTATGCGAGAGTCTGACTCATGACCAACTTGCGGAGGCGATCGTCGCCGAACCGGTCGAACTTGTTTCGGCTGCCAACAACAAGCAACATCCGCAGGCCTAATCACTCATACCGGCTCGGCACGCGGCCGTATTCACGCTGCGGCCAGCGGTGGTTCAGGAAGCTCTCCTCGAGCTCGATCGGCTCAATCACCCTCATCGTCGTTCTCGTCGGAAGCTGCTTCAGCAGTGGCTATGGCCTCATCGACGGCCTCGGCGATTTCTTCATCATCAGAGTCGGCTAAGTCTGCTAGGACCTCCCAGACCTTCCTGGGACGGATACTACCGACGGCGGCGATGGCGGCCAGCAGCAAGGGCTTTGGGGAGTGTGCGTCATGGATGAGTCCGACGATGTGAGACCAGGCTGCGTCCAGTTCCCTATTGCCAGCCGCGTTAACTGCCTCATACTGTATCTCAGGATCTCCGCTTTTCAGGGCCAGTAGTATGTAGTCGTCAAAGCCCCGAACCCAGCGCATCGAAAACACGGCCGTCAGCATCCACTCGTTGTCGCCACTGGAATATGCAGACCTGATCGCATCCTTGTGCCAGGTCTGGGGGGCGCGCACCGATGCTTCCAAACTGCGCCGCCGTACCTCCTTGGGAGTGTTGTTGTCGAGGTAAAGCTTCTCGAGCGAGTCCTGGACCTTATGAAACGTGCGCTCAGTAATGGGGACATCATCCGGATCCTCGAATCCAAGCAGGTCTGCCTGCTCGAGAGCCGGCCCGAGGGAAATTGCTGCCCGGGCGCGCAGTTCGTCGGGCTCGTCGGCACTACATGCGACCGTTAACAGGATATCGGCCAAATCGTCGTTGATCACGGTGAAATCGCCCGCCAGCTCGGCGGCGACTAGCCGATCGGATTCATTGGCTCCGTGGTCAACCAAAATCTCTTGAAAGACTCTTGCGGCATCTGTGGGCCAGTCCCAGGGAGGTGTTTCGAGCAAAGTTTTAAGGTTCATTATGTTCCTCAGGATTATGTTTCATCACGCCATTCTCAATCGAAGCACAGTCACCCCTTTGCTAGTTGCGGTATCCGGAGGTCACGGCTGGTGTCTGCTTGCGAGCATCTCGAAAACAGAAAGATTGTCTCATCTTCCGAGTCGACCTTGAGCCACAATTATTAGCGCAATATTGGGTTCACGGACAGGGTTCTGCTATGGAGCGGCCTGTCAAGTGCTAGATCCCACGATATTGATTCTGCTTTTGCTTTTCCGCTTGGAGCCTTCCTCGTTAGCCGCGAGAATTTCTCAGAACGGCGTACGTCAAGCCTGGAGCTAAGCGACGCGAACCCTTGGCAGACGTGAGCGTCCTGAGATACTGGCTGAAGCAAAAAAAAGAGACATTTAGAACTTTCTGTCAGTGTCCAAGGTGGCAGTCGTAAGAGGATAGAGCGAGTGACCGAGCGAGCAGTTCGGGCGACGGTTGATCACTCTGAATTTCGCGGGTGGAAACCGTGCAATCGCGGTCCGTCGGGAGTTGACGCTGTCTTCCGCATCAGCCTGTGGGTTCAGACTCTCGATGGTTCTTGCCAGCGAATTCGCGTCCCAGGCTTGCTTTACAGTTCCAGATTGCGCGCCTCGACCCCCTCCGGGCTCGGCCTACCTAGGTGTCCTCGCATTCCAGGCGCGCATCAGGTCTGAATTGGCTAGGTCTCCGAACTCTGTGGCCCGCGCAGCTTGGTCCGTCGGGAGCGCACTGCAAGGCTGTGGCGCGGGAGCGCTGGGCCTGGGCAGCTTGGGCACCCGAAAATTCGGCCTCACGAAGTTCAGGGCCGTGGCGAGATTGCCGACGTCGCTGGAAGCATCGCGCGCCGTAAGAGGCGACAGTCCCCAGCGCCACTCGATTAACTTCAGTGCGGAGGTGTGATCGAATACCGTATGGACCACGCGGGGCGAGGTCGGATTCCCGCGCGTGAAGGGCGAGGCGATCACCGTTGGTACCCGCGGACCGAGCAGCGTCTTACCTTTCACGATGTCGGGATCGACGTTGTTCGGGGCTGCGGCCCGCGGCGGTGCCACGTGCTCGAAGAAACCTCCGTTCTCGTCGAAGTTCACAATGAAGACCGTGTTCTTCCACTTTGGCCCGCTGGCCACCGCATGGAAGGTCTCGGCGAGGAAGGCGTCCCCGCGGCGGATGTCAGCATGCGGATGGTCATCGTTGCCGGTTCCGTCGTCTAGCACAGTATAGATGGGATCCACATACGACACGGCTGGCAGGTTGCCGCTGGCCGCATTGGAGAGAAAGTCGTGATACGAAAACGTGTTGAAGAAATAAGCGAGTCCCCAGAGTGCCAGGAACGGCACATTGTTGTAGTAATAGTGCGCGGAGATGCCGGCAGTATTCAGGCTGTCGAAAATCGTGCGCAGGCTGGAAAGCGAGACGGAGTCGTCGAGGCGGTCGGTCTGTGCCGCGAACTGGAAAATACGATTCGGGAAAGTGGGGCCAAGCATAGAGCAGAAGTAACCGCTCAGCGTGGTGTAATTGCGAGCTAGCGCGGCGTAGAACGGGATATCTTTCTCGGTGTAATACCCGATCGTAAATCTATCGTTGGCCGGATTCTTGAGAAAACCGTTCATTCTGCCGCCCTCATAGTCAATCCGGCTACCCTGGTACGAATGGTCGGGATCGGGATGGCCGCAACCCGTGTAGTCAGGCGCAAGATGGTACGTGGAGTGCGAAACGCCGTCGGTATCGACGTAACTCAGGCCAGCCTGCTTGCCGTTGGTCCGCGGCAGCCATCCGAGAAAATGGTCGAAGCTGCGGTTCTCCATGGTGACCACGACGATATGATCGATCCCCGAGTTCTGCGGCGAAGATAGAGCTGCGCCGTGCTCATTCTGTGCGAAGAGCGTCGAGGCATCGAGGCCTGCAGTTGAACCGAGCAGCGCTGCGCCACACGTGCCTGCCGCGCCCGACAAAAATTGACGGCGGTCGATTGCCATGAGGAACTCCTTGTGCGCGCCGAACGAGACTGCAGCTAGTTGAGGAATGGGAGACGAGAGAACACGCGAACCACGCCACAGCCTCGAATAGCTTGCTGGTCTGGATTTTGCCCATCGGTCTTGTGGAAAAGCAAGCTGGGGCGTGTTAAGTGATGGTGAATTTGCGCCGCAGGTGCGCTCCTTCGACGTCATCGCCGCTGCCGCTCCGAGAGCGATCGGACCGACTCATTCGTGCAGCTGACCAAAGCGAGACAAGTGCCGTTCTACCCGCCGTGCCAGCCCAGCCCCCGACGCGTTCTCCCTCGTCTAGTCCTACACAGCGGCTCCCATCCCCTCGTTACGCCGCCATGAAACGTTGCCCGCGTTCGTGTGTCTATCTGAGTGATGGCACAACCATAACGACTACGCTGATCGTTATAAGAGGTGCCGCTGTGCTTTTCTCGCTTATCGGTGGTACAGCCTATTTCCTTGGCTGGAAGCTTCCGTGCGCGCACATTCGGAAAGCGGTTTACACGAATTGCGGTCACCTGACCAACTCAAGTTATGAACCGATTTCGATCAGCGGTGTTTCGCTTTGTTGTCTGCGCGGACCAGCAGCACCGCCCATTCATCGCGACTTTAGCGTTGACCGTGTCGATGAGTATTTTCAGCGCCATTGTCGGAGACCCTATAGGCAAGGAAACGCTATCGAGGTTCTTTACCCTACTGGCATGTTTACAAGGGCGTAACACGCTCTCAAAGTAGTGTTATGGCAGTGAAAATTCAGTTCATCGCTTCATGCGCATGCCATGTCTGACGTGAGCCGTTAGGGGCTGAGCACTGGGGCTAGGCTGCGCGTGGCGGTCAAATACCGGTACCCGACCGACACGCTTCTGAAATGTGCTTCACGGACTGAACGGTTAGTATGGGTTGTTGCGTTCCGGTTTCTTCGGCACCCGCACCAGAGGTTTGTGCACCGGAACCAGAGGTCGTTCCGGTGATTCGAACTTCATGTCCAAGGTGGGCAGTGAGCTTCCAAGTGTGGCCCTGAAGCAGATAGGTTCTTCCAGAATTATCCGTAACCGTATAGTACCCGTCGGAGCCCTGTAAACAGCCCTCCACTACTCTTTGAGCTCCACCAGCGGTTCCAGCCTGACTTGATCCCGCCCGCGTGGGAGACTCGGCCTGTGCTTGGAGCCAAGCGGCGGAAACGAGAAGCGCTACAGCAAACGGTAGTATCCTGGCCATGAGACATTCCTCCCTTCCTGTCTTCGATGGTAGGCATTGCCACAGGGTTTTTTCCAGTCCTGCTTCCGAGCGCCGAAGCATTGGTGCGCTTCTTAAGTGCTATTTTGCGCAATTACTCGGACCGGCGCTTGCTTCACGCTTTCGAGCCGCAGCTCTTGCGATGAGGTTGCGCTCTACTGCGGAATACGTCTTCGAGCTTCGGCCAGTAACGAGAACAGAAACAGGAATTGCGAAAGGTGGCTTCCAGGGTATCGGATGGTCATGACATACTCGCTGGTCAATCACAGCTGCAATCAGGATTAACCCACCGAGACGAATGGGCGCACCGAAATACACACTGGTTTACTCTGTGGCATAGGCTGAAAAGATGTTCATCCGAACGGCTACTCGTGGGTCTTTTTATCTTGGCAGGCTTCGAAAACCCTTTTGGATAGACTCGGCAATCCAGGAGTACCCAGTAGTTATTGAAATATCGCCGTA
>JBPYDQ010001081.1:0-9066 GCA_051986135.1 Terriglobales bacterium
GCGCTTGCCAGAGCGTACGGGTTTCCCGTGTAATGGGCGCCGCTGGCATCGGCCTGATATTCGCGCGAACGGGAAACTGCCAGCCGAATCAGCATCGCCGCGATCGGAGCCACGATCAGCATGAACAGCGCGGCTAGCCCGCCCCCCCGATTGCGATCATCACGACCACCGAATCCGCCGAAAATCATGGCCCATTTGCCCATATTGGCCAGCATGGTGATTGCTCCGGCGATGGTGGCGGCAATCGAACTTATCAGGATGTCGCGGTTATTAACATGACCGAGCTCGTGCGCCAGTACACCCTCTAACTCCTCCTCACTGAGCAAATTGAGAATGCCGTGAGTCACCGCTACCGAGGCGTGCTGGGGGTTCCTGCCTGTGGCAAACGCATTCGGCGAATCGGTCGGGATCACGAAAATCTTCGGCATGGGCAAGCCGATTTTCTGGGTGAGCCGCTCAACCACGCCGTACACCCGAGGCAACTGCTCACGCGTAACCGGCTGCGCCCGATAGGTAGCTAGCGCGATCTTGTCCGAGTAGAAATATGCAACGAAGTTCATGACCACGGCAAAAACCAGGGCAAAGGCCATACCGTTTTGCCCGCCAAAGGCGCGGCCGATCATCATCAGCAGCAAAGTCAAGGCAGTCAGCAGGAACGCGGTTTTGAATGTATTTCCCATGGAATTAGTGGCGACTATTTCTAGTTGTCCCTTCTCCTGTTAAATCCTAGGCTCGCACGGCGCCCTAATCAACTATATAGATGTTTGCGGTAAGGAGCGGATTCAAGTTGTGGGATCAGCCTCTCTGCTCGGAGCAGGCACCCGCTTCTCTCTTGGAGCTTTGGCAGCGACCACAAGCACGTTCCCTGCCGAGACACCGAACTTTGCATCGTGAGCCTGCGAAGAAGCGAATCGTAAGACAAGGCGTCGTCCGAACTTTTTCCGATCGAAGTAGCACGTACTTTTTCCAGGCAAAGTACCACGTACTTTCCGAAAGCAAATGGGCGAGGGTGCCTGTGAATGGGAAAGTCCTTGCGAAGCGCCTTTGGTGACGGGCGCTTCAGCGGCAAGATTTTCTTATTGTAGAGCGCACTTGGTCGGGCTGGGCATATTCGAATCACACCGCTCAGCGGGAGGCTCCACAGACTTTGCGTGCTCGTGCGCGGTCGCTACCCTGATCCAGACGGTTTTAGATTTTCTGCGCCTCGCGTCTGACGGCCCGTTGCAATGTCTGGTCGAGCGCGGCTTTGTGTTTCTCGTATTCTCGTTGTGAAATTTTGCCCTGCTGCCGCTCGACCTCTAACTGAAAGAGTTCTTCCTTCAAGACTTCCAGCAGAAGACCCGAATTGAGTGGCGAGGTTGTTTTCTGAGAACTACGAAGCGGAGCTCGCGGCAGTTCGACCGTTTCATCATTCTCCAGGGAGCGGCGCTTTAGCGGAATCGTTTGTGCGGGGGAACGCTTCGCGATATAGAACGCGCCAATGGCGAGCACGGCGCCGAAACCGCCCAGAATGTACCAGCGGAATCTCTCCAATGGGTCAGGCGCGTCCGCCGGCGGGCCTAACCCTCCACCCGGACGGTTATCGGCAGAAGCTTGGCCACCGCCCATCGATCCACCTCCTCCACCGGCGCCCTCGGTGCGGGAAGGGAGTATACCGGAGCCGGATACGGTGAACGTCAGGTCCTGGCTCGGCTGAGCGTTCGAAACCACTTCGACCTGTGCATCGGTCTGATCCGGATCCTGCATGGACTGGAATGATGCGGGGCCAGAGAATTTCATAGACTTTGGCAACATGGCTACAAAGTGATCGACGGGATACAAAGATTTGGGGGTTAACTTCGCTTCTCCTGAGTACGGGAGATGATAGGCAATCTGAAACTGGGTTTCGCCAGGTCGCAGCGGGAAGATGAATGCGTACCGGTTCCTGTCCGCTTGAGGGACCGCGCTGGCATTGATGGGCTCGCCATTCGCCGTTTTTGCGATCGCTTGATCGACCACAGCCCCCTCTGGAATATAAAACTCGAAATTGTGGTCGTTCATCTGCGTCTTAGGCGGATTGGAATTGTTATCTACTGCGAACAGCCGTGCCACCCTGAGATTGTTCCCATCCGTTTCGAAACGCATCACATCGGCAACCACGGTCAGGCCCTCGATTTTCTTCGCTACATCGAAGACCTCAGCCTCGACCGAAGCCGTTCCTGGAGGCGCCATTTTGTGATAGGTGACTCCCTGATGGATCACGCGAATCAGGTGCGGTGTTCCATCTGGTGCTGCCGGGAAGTTGAACCTGCCGTTGGCATCGGTTTTGCTACGTGCCGATTCTTCCATGCCCTGCCCCAGATTCAGCAAAATGACGTCATCGCCGGCGGCGGGCTTGCCGGTAGTGCCATTCCTAACCGTACCTCCTAGGTTCTGACCGGAGGCAAAAGGAGCCAGAATCACGGCCATCAGCAGTGCCGCGGCAAACGCGCTCAGTGTGCCGCGCGCACCGCGCGGCGATGTCCCACCGCAGAGATTCAGCGAATCTTTCAAAGTCTTGCTCCCTTGCCTGGCGGTGTGGACACGGCCGCCGCCTCCAGGTGAGCGATCTCTGCCAGGATGGCAGCCGCCTCTTCTTCGAGCGATGCCTTCATGTTCTCGTAATCCGCATGAGGAAACTTGCCTGCCTTATACTCGAAATTCAAGTCGCGCAGGTTTTCGTAAACCACTTCCTTGCGTTCCCTCAGATAGGCAGCTCGTGTTTTCTTGGGGCCAAGCTGCAAAGTTCCCGGTAGATGGAAGACGTACAGGAGAACGCTGACCGTAACAAAGACGCATATAAACCACACCATAGCCGTCATAGTTCGGTCTCCTCCCGAGCCTGGCGGCGGAAAGTCTCAAGCTCCGACCCAGTAGCCGGTACCACGCCAGCAGGCGCGGCCGGCGCCGGACGGTCTTTCCACTCCCGCACGATCAGTGCAGTCGTAACCAAACCTAAGACCAGCGCCAGGAAGGGCATGATCCAGGCCAGACGATTGAAGCCTGTGGTGGTGGGCGCCGCAATTACCGTTGTGCCGTACTTTTGAACGAATGCCTGTGTGATCAGGTCATCGTTGTCGCCACGATCAAGCGCAGCCATCAGTTCAGAGCGCATGCGATCCGAATACTGGCAACCTACGTGATTGCATTCCAGCAGAATCTGACCGCACCCGCACACGCACATCATGCGGTGGCCGAGCCCCTGAAACCGGCTCTCCTCGCCCCCCGCTCCTACCAGGGCCAGAATGGCGAAGCAGAGCAGGACAATTTGTGTCGTACGCCTAAATGATTGGGATTTGTACAACATGTAAAAAAAATTAATCCTCAACTCCCACCGGAGCCGCTCGTGCCCGAGCGGGCACAGTGGCGCGTATCGGCGCCGCGTTGGGAATCAGCGCGGTGATTGTTCCAAAGACCATGACCAGAAGCCCAAGCCAAATGAGCATCACCAGTGGGTTCAGGTGAACTTTGATGATAGGCCGGCCCGTGTCCTGGTTAAGACCTTCATAAACGATATAAAGATCTTCCTGGATCGTGGAACGGTTAGCGACCATTGTGGACGTTTGCTGACTAGCCGGGTAAAAGCGACGCTCCGGATACATCGTACTCAGAGGCTGGCCATTTTTGTAAACCTTAATGACTGCCCATTCGCTTTCGTAATTAGGTTTCGAGTCCTGGGTATAAGACTGGCAAATCAGCTTGTAGGGGCCAATCGTCAACTGATCGCCGTAACCCAGCTCTTTTTCTTTGTCCTGATTGAAGGCGGAGCCGGCCAGGCCAATCATGACAACCACCACCCCGAAATGCACGATGTACCCGCCATAGCGACGGGTATTGCGGTGCCAAAGGCGAATCATCGAGGCCGGCAGATTTTGTCCAGTTTTGTCCGCGAGCACACGTCCGCCACGCACAAATTCAGAAATCACGGTAAAAGCAACGAGCGCCGACAGTGTTATCGTCATGAGCGAATAGAAGTAGGACAGATCCCGCCACGGCCTTACGCCCAGGACTAGTAGCGCTACTGCGACCGACCCCGCTCCCACCGTAGGCCATAAGAAATTCCGCTTTAGGCTTTCGAGGGAAGTCTTTCGCCATGCAAGAAGCGGACCCACAGCCGTCAATAGGAGAAGCAGCAGGGCAACCGGTACGTTGACCTTGTTAAAGAACGGCGGTCCGACCGTAACTTTGGTCCCCTGAACCAACTGGGAAAGGATCGGGAACAAGGTACCCCACAAAACGGTGAAGCAGGCCAAAAGCAGAAGCAGATTGTTGAATAAAAAGCTGGATTCGCGCGATACCAGCGATTCCAGCTTGTGCTCACTCCTGAGATGCGATTTGTTCTTGAAAAAGCAGAAGGCGCAGGTCACGGCGATCACCGCCAGGAATGCGACAAACCAGTTGCCGATGCTGGATTGCGCGAAGGCATGTACGGAGCTGACTACCCCGCTGCGAGTCAGGAATGTTCCAAAGATCGACAGGCCGAAGGTCGCAAAAATCAGCCACATGTTCCAGATCTTCAACATACCGCGCTTCTCCTGCATCATGACCGAATGCAGAAACGCGGTACCCGTCAGCCAGGGCATCAGAGAGGCATTCTCAACCGGATCCCATCCCCAATATCCCCCCCAGCCCAAGACCGAGTACGCCCAGTGCGCTCCCAGAAAGATGCCGATGGTGAGAAATCCCCACGTCACCATGGTCCAGCGGCGCGTGATATGAATCCATTTTTCTCCCGGGTAGCGCATGACGAGCGCACCCAGAGCAAAGGCAAACGGTATCGTGAATCCCACATATCCCAGATACAGCATGGGAGGATGGATCACCATCTCCGGATACTGCAGCAGGGGATTGAGCCCATTCCCATCGGCCGGCAGCTGGCCCTGCATGATCGCGAATGGGTGGGCCGCGAAATTGAGCAACAGCAGAAAGAAGATTTGCACGGCCGCAATGATCACCGAGGCATAGGCGAACAGCCGTTGGTCAGTCTTGTGGCGCAAGCGCAGCACCAGTCCATAGCTCGCCAGCAGCAGGGACCAGAACAGCAGGGAGCCTTCCTGTCCCGACCATAGGGTCGCAAACTTGTAAGGCCCGGGAAGATCACGATTGCTGTGGTGGAAGATATAGGCGATCGAGAAGTCGTCCGCGAAGGCCGCCATGACCAGAACGACCGCGGCCAGCAGTACGGCAGCAAATGTGGCAATTCCCGCCCGGCGCGCCGTCTCTCCCAGGCGCTCCGACGCCGGACCCTCGCGGGCCAGTGCGGCGATACCGGCGAAAAACGCGTAGGCACTCAGGGCGAGAGCCAGCAGGAGCGCAAAACTGCCTATTTGCGACATGAAGTGCTCTTATTTTTTCAGAAACCCGCGGCCGAGGCAATCCTTGGGCTCCGGAATTGTGGACTTTTGAGTAGGGATTCGAAGAGGTATTTTCCTTTCAGAGTTCCTCAGCCAGTTTTGTGGACAACCGGCAGCACCCCCAACACCTGTCCTCACCCCCTGAACCCGCCCGAAAACCTAAGTTCCAGGGTGCCCGCCCCACTTCCGTAAATCGGTGGTCGACTTGCGCCCTCGCGGGAGGGCGCGAAATTTCAACTGGCGATTCTGGCCATCGTGCAAGACCTCTATCAGAGGCTCCTGCAGGATCACCTGGCGGGAGAAGTCCCGTCCCGCTGACTCTGCAGGCAGAACCGCTGGCAGCTCCGTTTCTTTGTCGCCCGTCTGCTGATGGTTTGGCTTGCCATGTTTTCTTCCCCGGCCGAAGCGATTTCACGAACCACCGCCAGCGATCACAGGCCTTTCCATTGGCGAGCCAGGCGGGCGGGGCAGCGGCAGCTCGTGAGAAATTGGAAATGCCAGCTTGAAAATCGTGCCCTTTCCCACTGTGCTGCGCACCTGAATGCGGCCCACGTGATTCTCCACGATGCCTTTCACGATCCATAGTCCCAGTCCTGTACCCTTCTCGCCTTTGGTGGAGACAAACGGCTCAAACATGGTGCCCCGCAGATCCTTCGAAATGCCGGAGCCGCTGTCCACCACGGAGATCGTGATCCAGCCATGGATGCCATCGGAGGCCCGCAGGTGGCGCGTACGGAGAATCAGATCACCGCCCTGCGGCATAGCATCTTGCGCGTTAACGACCAGGTTGGAAAGCAACTGGCGGAATTGATCGGCTGAACCGCGCATGGCAGGCAATTTGCCTAGATCCTTACGCACATTGACTCGCGTCTTAAGTAGCGGCCGCCCAAACAACGCCAGCGTATCCTCAATCACAGCGTTCAAATCAAAGGTTCCCAGCTGATTGGCGTTGCGATACAAACCCAACATCTGGCGAACAATTCGGGTGATACGGTCGGCCTCGTTTTTCAGGACTTCATAGACCGGCTCGGCGGAAGGGTCTAATTTTCCCTTCAAAAGGTAGATGGCGTTCTTGATCGCCTCCATGGGATTGTTGATCTCATGCGCGATGGTGCCTGCCAGCCGGCCCGTGGCGGCAAACTTTTCCATTTCGAGCATGCGCCGCTCCATCTGCAGCTGCTCCAGCTTTTTCCAGGTCGAGAAATCACGCAATACGGTCACGGTGTAGGCAACCTGTCCGCGGGCGTCATAAATTTTGCCGGAGCGCGCTGCATACTCGATTTCGCCGCGGGTTCCGGGATGGAACAGGCGAAGGGATTTGTTTTCCTTGTCGACGAAGGAGAATGTGAACGACGTAAGATACGCATCCAGCTTAGCTTGGTTCTTCACGAGCTCGGGATCGCGGGAGCTGGCGGATGGCCCAAAAAGTTCCTTGGCCAACGGGTCGATGAGGACAATTTTGGCGGAATTATCAGCAACAATAATCGGATCGCCGACGTTCTCGATAACCAGGTTCAAGCGATCGCGATCCTGGCGCACCACTTCTTCGGCCATCCGCAGTTTCTCAAGGTTGGCGCGTACTTCCTGGTCGGCGCGCCGTAAGTCGGTGACATCACGCATGACCGTAACCGTGCCAGTCCGCGTGCCATCCGCCGTAGAGGTCGGACCGCAAACCGCCTCAAACAGCACTTCTTCACCTTCCATGACGTCGAGTAGGGTCAGATCGCGTGAAGCATCTCTCGCGCTGCCAGCCATCGCAGAAAGAGCTGCCGAAAATAAAAGATTGTTAAGCTCGACGGCTCTTCGTCCCCCTTCCGAAACGCCTTCCGGTACTTGGAAAAAGCGCTCGGCCGCCTTGTTCTGGACAATGACGCGATGCTGGTTGTCAGTAAGAATGACAGGATCGGCCATGCTTTGTACAACCGTACCCATACGAGAGATGGTGAGTTCCATGTCTCGCATTCGGTTGTAGTATTGCTCAACTTTGATTAGCCGCGAGAAGCATACATTCGCGCGGTCAACAAGCACGCGCAAAGCTCGTAATTGCTTTTCGCTTACCCGCGTTTCGGCCTCTGCCACGACCAACATCGCATAGCCACGCAGGTTGCAGATGGCGCAGGTCTGCGCTTGCATCTGCAATTTTTTTTCCGCTTGAAAATTTTCTAGCGCCAGGCACGTTCGCCGCCGATCCCCTTCCGCCTCCCAACAGCGGGAACCTCTGCGGTAAACCATTGGCTGAAGGTAAACCGCAGCCTCCTTGGGGGAACTCGCCCGCAGAAGAACCGGCTTGGTACTTAACAGCGCCGAAACAATGGGATTCTCACCGGTCGATTCCGAGGCGTGGAACTTACCCAAGAAGGCCTGGTCGCAATGCAGCGATGCCGCGGGACGGAACTCTCCGCTTTCAAAGTCGAGATTTAGGATAAAGGCGCGCGGGAAGCCCAGGCGAACGATCTCTTCGAGCAGGATGGGAAGAATCTCCTCGGAACGCTCGGCAGCGAGTAGACGCAAGACGACTGGATCGCGCGTACCTTCGCCGAGAAAATCATCGAGCTTTGGACGCACTAATGGGCTCCCATCCCGCTCTCCAGTCCCGCACGGCTATTCCGTACTATGAGCAACCCGGCGGGCCGGAGCCCGGCTGACGCGTCGTGTGGTCGCGACGGTCGTCGGCACTTGCTTCCGAACCGTGGCGAGCCAAGGGGGCGATACCGGTTCGATTTGGCCGACTGCATCGGCGTACTTCAGATAAGTGTAGATCGAAACCACCACCGCACGCGCTTCGCCGGTAATCAAAATCCATGCCAACCAAAGAAACACCTACCCGCGCATCAACGACGATGCCTTTGTCCAATACGCGATCGAGAACGTCGATCAGGCTCGAACAGCCAGTTACACGTTCGACGACCGCCATGAAGCCTCCTCCTTCAATCTCCTATCATCTGGGCCTGCTCCGGCATTTCCGTTTCGCGTGCGGCACCTGGCTTCCCAGCAGCCACACTCAGTGGTGTAGAGTTCCACGCTGGACAAATAGTTGCACCGATGGCATCGAATTCCAGTCCTTTTTCCAGCGCCCGCATCCAGAATGTCTAGCTTGATTGGCGGCTCCGGAGATGGCAGGTACTCTTTCCATGAGCTGGCTCGCCTAGTGTTCGGGAAACGGAAAACTGCCATTCTGCCGAGTGATGCTAATCGCTCCATATGCGCGAAGTCAACGACTGTCGCCATTTTTGAAGGGGGAGGACCAGAAAAAAAGCCGCGGATACGATTCAGAGCAGGTCAGAGAAGTTGCTTGCCTATCTCTTGTCGAGAAGGCGCCCGAGCGACCCCAGGTCAGGGTTCAGCTCTGTGAGGGTTAGCTCAAATGAGCGGCCAGCTTAGGTATTTTCGCTTCCAGCTTCATCAAAGCCCCGCCCAAGCTCCGCCTGCTCCAAGAGTTGCCGGATTAGGCAGGCTTAGAGCTATCTTTGCCTAGCTCTTTCAAACGTTCTCGGCAGGGCAGTGAATCCGCTCAGCAATAGCCGGCCCAATCTTTTAGCTGGGGCCGCTGCGACCCCTTCTCATTCAAAATCTATGCCTCTTCTTCTCTAGAAAAATCCGCGGCGAGTGACCCCTGACTGCCTCGAGCCGATAGCGTCGCGCATAACGATCAAAGCCGGTTTCTGTCATTCCGGCAGCGTTGTATCGAGGAGGC
>JBPYDQ010001082.1:0-3265 GCA_051986135.1 Terriglobales bacterium
CTCGGTCGGCAGAAAATCCGGCCTCTCTTTTGCTTCTGTTCCGTACCGCTCTGCTTGCGTCGTCCCGTGGAATTTGCTGGCGCAGACGACGATCTCCGGTTAAGTGTGCGGCACAGTGACGGATCCGGGCACATCCGCGACGATCCCGTCTTTTTTTTGCTCATCTAGTGAGAAGGTTGGAAAGGCCGGGCATGTCCGTAGTGGCCAGGTGCGAGCCTATCAACCCGGGTCCCCGTGTCCGTCAGATTCAGAATGCCGCCGCGCACAAACAAGCGGATGGCAACCTTTTTTGTCGACTGAAAACGCTGCTCGTTGACAGCTCCACCTCCGCGAAAGTACCCTACAATTTTCCAGAGTGGCGCCAGTCTGGGAGGGGAAATGACGACTCGTACCTGGTTAACGCGTATCGGTGCCGGCAGTTACCTTTTAGTTCTCGCCCTAGTTACGGTTCATTTATATCGAACTCCGATTTGGATTCTCGACATGCTCGGATATATGGGTAACGTTCGCCTCCATGACACAACCGAGCCAGTCAAATTGCATGATCTCGTCTACGACGAATTGCGCTCCAGCGTGCCTCAAACTGCCTTCGATAGCCTTACCGGTGCTCAAGACCAGAATGGTTCCGAACACGATCGGCTCGTCAACCCGCTCCATTATGTGGAATTCTTACCGTTTTTTGCCATCCGTCCGATGTACAACGAGACTATCTATCTACTATCCCGAACTGGTATCGGTCTAGTTTGGAGCGTCCGCCTAATTTCCGCCGTGTGCTACTGGCTTTTGGGAGTTCTGGTTCTAATCTGGCTCGGAAAATATACTCCACTCAGCCCAGTACTTGCGCTGTTGATCATGCTCATGCCTCATATCACTTTTTTGGGAAGGCAAACAGCTTCCGATGCGCTATCTGTGCTCTAGGGGATGCTCTCGCTGTTCCTGATTTTTGAGTGTGATCGAGTTGCCGTTGGCATATGCATACTGTTGACAGCAATTTGGTTCCGAACAGATAATGTCGTGCTGGTCGCGCCCGTCCTTGCAGTCCTCTTTTATCAAAAAACTCTGGAGTTATGGAAAACCGCGATCCTTGGAGCCGTTGCTGTCGTTTCCGTGCTGACGATCAATCACGTCGCTGGAGACTACGGTATTCAGATGCTCTATTACCGCAACTTCTTGGGAACGCCAATGGCTCCAGGGGAAATGACTGTAAGGTTTACTCCAACTCAGTACTGGTCCGCTTTTCTGAGCGGTTTCAAAACAATGCTCAACAGCTTCGTTCCCCTTTTTCTTTTGTTTGGCCTGATCGGTTTGAAACGCAGAACCGTATCTTTGCTCGTTATAGCTGGGGCTTATACCGCGCTTCATTACTTTGTTCTTCCTAATTGGAAGGATCGTTGGATGGTCATATTTTACCTGTCGACATCGATGACAGCGGCATTCGGTCTCGAACCAAGAGCAATTTTAAGAAAATTCGAGCGTTCACAAGGAACTCATCCAACACAATCCAATGAGTTGCCTGTTTCCGCTCGGGCTCACATGGCTTAGAATCGCTCCAGTTCATTGGAGTCCTCGCACACGCTGACAAACTGTTTGCTCTGTCGTTCGCGACCGTCTGGAGGTCGGAAGCCACCGAGATCTAGGGCATGATGTTGCGCCGCAACATTAGGCCTTTGGTCAGCGTGTGTACACTCCAGCGGCGATGGTGTTCTGGTTGTTGACAAGGCTCGCTTCTGTACCCGCCGCACGATTTCCTGGCCATGTCTTAGCGGCCGGCCAGAGCGTCGGGTGCATCTTCGAGACCCTCCAGCTCTCGGCTGGCAAAACAGCGGGCGCCGCCGACTGTCCCTTCCGACATCTCGAGTTCGGCTGCGATATGCTGATTGCTCTTGCGGGCGGCCGCTGCTCAAACAATCCCTCTTCGCTGCACCAAGGCCTGGGAAGTGGAGGGCGACCGCATCACTGACCCAGACGGGTCTTCAACGTCGCGTCAATTGAGACAGTAGAACGGACTCTCGGAATGTCCCCGCTGCAGCGGAGAAGTCTATGGGCTTGGCCCTAAAGTGGAAGGTGACCCGGAATGAGCTTCGGACACCGGCTGCGTAAATCCACGTGTTGCCGCTACAGACGTTACGACCCGCAACCTGAAATTCACGTTCAGCGATGCCTGTTGGCAGCGACTCCCTTACGCGACCTCGCTGACCGCCAGCGCCTCTTCGTCCTCGCGCAGGGATTCGACGTTATGGGTTTTGGCCACTAACACATAAATCGAGGGAACAACGAAGAGCGTAAATGCAGTTCCGATGATCATGCCGCTCACCAGCATAATGCCAATGCTGTTGCGTGCCCCGGCTCCGGGACCCGTCGCCAGGACGAGAGGGAAGTGGCCCATTACGGTGGCCGCAGTAGTCATCAAGATGGGCCGCAAACGTGTGGCAGCTGCCTCAACAACGGCTCCCACCTTGTCCATTCCTCGCTCTTGCAGGTGATTGGCGAACTCCACGATCAGAATGCCGTTCTTCGACACCAAACCCACAAGCGTGATCAATCCAACCTGACTATAGATATTCAAAGTGGTCAGTCCGAGGAACGAGAACAACAGTGCACCGGAAAGAGCCAGCGGCACCGAGCCCACCAAAATAATGAAAGGATCACGGAAGCTCTCGAACTGCGCTGCCAGCACGAGGTAAATCAGAACACCCGATAGCAAGAAGGTGCCGAGAAACTTACTGCCTTCCACACGTAGCTGCCGGGATTCACCCGCGTAGTCTACGGTGAATCCCTGGGGCAGGATCTTTGCGGCTTCAGCCTCTAAAAGGCGCAGCGCCTTATCCAGAGGCACTCCCGGCGGGATTACACCTTGAATGCGCACAGCGTTGAGTTGCTGGAACTTCTTCAGCTCGCGCGGTTCGGTCGTGGTCTTCAGCGTGACAAAGGTAGAAAGCGGCACCAGCTTATTTTGTGAGCCGGTGACGTAGATTTGCGACAGCTGGTCCGAGGTCAAACGCCCCTCGCGCTTGATCTGCGGTATGACTTTATAGCTGCGGCCTTGAATGCTGAAGCGGTTGACGTAGTTTCCCCCCAACATCGTAGAAAGATCCTGCCCAGCCTGGCTGAGGTCAACACCCTGGGAACGCAGCTTGTCACGATCGAAGACAACCTCGGTCTGCGGCTGATCGAATTTCACATCAGAGTCAGCGTAGATAAACGTTCCACTGCCCATTGCCTTGCCAACCAATTGTTTGGCGAAGGTCATGAGCTGCTCCGGCTC
>JBPYDQ010001083.1:0-2477 GCA_051986135.1 Terriglobales bacterium
CGGCTCAAGATCGTCCCACAGCTCCGCCCAATTCTGACAAGCAGGCCGACCAAGTGCTCTTGGATGCTTGTCACCGATCGTCGGCGCGTAGGCGTCGTTGTACAGGGCTACGAACTCTGGACCCCAGAACAGCACGATCTGTGCCTGGGCAGGCAGCATAAGGCTGATCGCGGCTTTGAGGTGCGCAGGCCAAGCCGAGATCGGTCCCAAGCGGGTCTTTGACCAATCCAGCGCACGGATAAGCGCGCCCGCCTCGCCCCCACCCGACGGAAAGTCTTCTTCACGTCCATTTCGGGTCAAGAGCTCCGCGTCTTCCGGTGCTAAATCCATAAGGCCAATCTGCCGGCGCTTCTTGTTGTAGCTTGTAAAGTCTTCAAGTTGTTCCACGAATTGGTAGCTGCGCGCCAGGCTCAACCAACGCCCTTCCATTTCGAGGAAATTGCGAGCGAGGGCCGGATCGGCTTCGATCTTGGCGCACTGCCCGCACTCTTCGGCGCGCCGTAGACAGTCGCGGACTTGCTCGCTGAGGTTGACCAGCATGACGCGTGTACTCCACTCAGGCGGCGGGAGCACAACAATCTCTCAGTTACCGACGCCCGGGCGTTGATTAGTGTCTTTTCTGCCGGCAATGGAAGCAGATTGCTCCCACGCCGAACACGACGCAATCCGATCTTATCTACTTTGGCTACTTGTTAGTGCCGGCCTCCTTTGACCGCTTATGCGCCACGCCTGGCAACGATTTAGGCTCCCGCAGCACGCTATAGTCCCCGGACTTAACGCCGACGTTGTCGACGATTACTTCACCCACCGCAGCGAGCCCATGCCGCAGCAGTTCGCGTACCCCGGCGGCTCGGCATTCGGTGCTTAAACCGGAAATTGTCGACCGCCTTAAGTTCTTCAGGCGAAAGCATGATCTGCAGTCGCTCTTCGCGCACGAGACCGGCTCCTCCGTTCCTATTCCTCATGGCTAAGACCCCAACAAAGTGGCGACTGGCACACAATGCCTTGCTTACTCATTTGATGCAAGTAGCAGAGGCACCTAAAATTCCATAAAGAAAGCCATCGGAGCAGGAAACCGTACCGACAGGCGGGGCGTTAGGACTTTTTAGGGCCTGAGTTGCGAGAACTGACCGTGCGGGTGCTTGTCGTCGATGACGAGTATTTGGTTCTTCTAGTTACTGCCTCGATGCTCGAGGACCTCGGCTGCGAAGTCGAGACAGCTTCCGATGCAACTGAAGCGCTCGCTAAGATCGGGAGTGATCCTCAAATTGATTTGCTCATAACGGACGTGAACATGCCGGGCCTGTCAGGAACTGAGTTGGCCGAGCAGGCCACGAAGTCACAACCGGGTTTGAAGATCATCCTGCTGTCTGGTATGGCAATCGATCCGCGCGGTTGGCCTCTGATCCGCAAGCCATTCATGCAATCAGATCTGATGCGGGTCATGCAGGCGACAACGGGCCTGTGCTAGCCAGCTGAAAACCGTCTTACTCACTATTCAATCCTACAAACACCCACGTCACTCCTACTGCGCTCCGAATCGCTTCACCGTCACACCATACAAACTTTCCACACTCACATGCCTAATGGCCGAAGGTTCGCTTTAAGACTCTTATTGTTCAGCTGATTTTTCTGCCGACGCGGTCGGACAATGGCGCTCAACCAGTCTGTTCCCGCAGTAGATTTCCCAGCTATCCAACATCTCCTCCAGTGCGTGTTGCCGCGCCCCGGCAATAGAGGCAAACCCACCATGAGACTGTGCATCTGAGAGCGAAATCAAATGATATTCCTTTGGGGCTTTCGACATTTCAGGATCCTTCCTGAACGAATGCCCTCCCTCCGGACCACAAACATTTGTTGTTGCTGCTCCTAATAACTGTTTCACGCCTCGCACGTTCCCCGGCGCAAATGTCAGATAGCGATTAGTATGGCTCGATTGACATACCACGCAATTTGCGAAGCACTGCGGCGCCGACGGCCGCGAGCAGATTTTTGCACACAAACGGCGCGCGAGAGCATTTAACCACCTTAGGGCATGTCTCCTTTGCCACTGTTAGCGACCAAATAGCGTACGCCAAGGCGCCCGATCCACGCGGACCTGGTGTGCGGAGCGTTCAATCCTTGAACGAAGACTAATGCACGGCTGACGTGACGTCTGTCGATATATTGACCACGCTGCCAAGTCTCGCCTTCTGCACGTCCGTTAGCTCACTCTCGAACCGAGAGAAAACTGGCCGAATAGCGTCGATACCCTGCTGCAAAGCCTCCAGTTGGACCTGTCTGGCCTCAAGGCGACCGGGCGGAGTGAAACGATCGTCGGCATTACAAGACGCCCCCAATCGACCAGCCGCCCGATAAATTGCTGCAGTAAGATCATATAGCGTGGCGCGTTGTTCGTCGGATAAAGACGCTCCATCCTCGATCTGCCTGACCGGCCAACTTCTCAGATCAACCACCCATTGCTGACAAAAGGAACC
>JBPYDQ010001084.1:0-9514 GCA_051986135.1 Terriglobales bacterium
TTGGTTCCCTATTTGTTGGATGCAATTCGTGCCTATGAAGAGGGTGTCGGCTCGATTCCCGACATCGACAACGCCATGAAGCTCGGATGCGGGTATCCCATGGGGCCGTTCACTCTTCTCGACTTCGTCGGCCTGGACACGACTTACTACATAACCCACGTCATGTATGACGAATTCAAGGAGCGCCGCTTCGCCTCCCCGCCTCTGCTGAAAAGGCTGGTTATGGCTGGATGGTACGGCCGCAAAACGGGGAAAGGCTTTTACGACTATGCCGATCCCAATCATCCCGTGCCGGGAAATTTTGATTAGAAGAAAAATCGGGCAGTCCGATTTTGGATAATGCCGGGTGAATGTCTCCGTTAAATCCGCGATTGTCGAGCGTGCGGATCGAAAGACCTCCGAGCGCGTTCGAGTCAGTTTGTGTTCTCCTCGGCTGGGAGCCGAATTCGGGTCTCGACTCCGAGACTCTCCAGGCGCAGATCAAGACGATCGGCCGGAGAACATCCGCCGCCCGAACACCGCCGCGGGCTTATTGTTTATTCCAGCGATGTGTATGCTTGTTGGGTCGAATTGCTTTCTGGACGGGAAAGACTCAGAGGCTGGTAGTTGACCCTCGGAATCCGATGCCGGACGGCCGTAAGGAAACACCGCATGCAAGCGTCTGCCGCTTTGCCCAGCGGCGGCAGTTCGAACCGTGTAAACAGGGATTCCAACCGTCCGTACTGAAAAGCTATAGCGAGTGCTTTATCGATGTTGAGCCGTGACAATCCGCGACCGAGGATTTCGTCCGATGAACTACGAAAATATTCTGTTTGAGAAAAAAGGCTCCATCGCCTATGTCACCGTGAACCGCCCCAAGGTGCTGAACGCGCTGAACATGGCGTTGATGGAAGAACTTCGCTCAGCGTTTCACGATCTGAAGAATGATGCCAGTATTCGTGTCGTCATAATCACCGGCGCTGGCGAAAAAGCCTTTGTGGCGGGGGCTGATATCGCCGAGCTAGCCACTTACGATCCCGTGCGCGGCAAGGAGTTCACCCAGCGCGGGCAATCCGTGCTGAATCTGATCGAAAACCTCGGCAAGCCGGTGATTGCCTGTATCAACGGCTTTGCTCTAGGTGGCGGCTGCGAGATTGCCCTCGCCTCGACCCTGCGACTGGCAAGCGAGAATGCGAAACTCGGCCAGCCCGAGGTCAAGCTGGGCATCATTCCCGGTTACGGCGGCACGCAGCGCCTTCCGCGCCTGATTGGCAAGGGACCCGCTATGCAGATGCTTTTATCCGGGGAGATGATCAGCGCGCAAGAAGCGTATCGCATTGGACTGGTCAATGAGGTGACTGCCCCCGGCGACCTGATTGCCCGCGCCGAAGCCATAGCCCAGAAGATCATCGCCAACGCCCCGCTCGCCGTTCAGTACGCACTGGAAGCGTTGAACAAGGGAATGGAGATGCCACTGTCGGAAGGCTTATATCTGGAAGCGACGCTGTTCGCCCTGTCGTGTGCAACCGAGGACAAGAGAGAAGGCACAATGGCGTTTCTGGAAAAGCGGCACGCCGAGTTCAAGGGAAAATAGTGGTTTTGGCGAGGGATTGCTGCCCACCAAGCTCCGGTAAAGATGGTTAAAGGGGTGCATCTTACGGCCATAGCGAAGTCCTCTGGCGACTTTCAAACGCTCGTGCATTTGCTGGAAGCCTTGGGCCTGCGCAAGGGCTTTGCCGGGGAAACGAGGAACAGTCGTTTCCAGGAGTTTCTTCCTTCCGAAGCCAAGCTTCGCCTGTTCGAACATACCAAGCCCGTCAATGGCAGCGATTTAGTGATCGCGGTTGCGGATCCGGACTCTGCCGCTCAGATCGTGAAGGGTCTCGGTTTCGAGATTTTGCAGGACAGTTCCGCTCCCGAGCCTGAGCACCTGGCACGTGATTTCCGCATTCAGCTGACCGGGGGCACCAAGATTCACATTGTCGGAGTCCGAGCAGGTGAGGGCACCGGCACCGATCAAGCCAGCGAAGGCAATCTCGACGCAAAGAATAGGCGCTTCGGCATAGTGGTTAGTCGCTTCAATGCCTTCATCACAGAACGTCTGCTAGGCGGTACGCTCGATGGCTTGAACCGATGTGGCGCCGATCGACAGAGCGGCTGTGACATCGTCCGTGTCCCCGGCGCCTTCGAAATTCCCTCCGCCGCTCGCACCCTGGCCGAAACCGGCAAATACGACGCCATTATCTGCCTCGGCTGTCTGTTGCGCGGCGACACCGCTCATTACGATGTCATCGCCAACGAAGTGACGCGCGGCATCGGCCAATCGGCGCAGGAGACCGGTATCCCCCACGCTTTCGGAGTTCTCACCTGTGACACGCTCGAGCAGGCTATTGATCGCGCCGGCTTAAAGAGTGGCAACAAAGGTTTCGAAGCCGCGCTGGCCGCGGTGGAAATGGCGAATCTGAAGAAAGCTGTTAGCGCTCACTCCCGAGCGTTCGGCGCAAAACATGCCGCCGCGCGCGCAGGGAAGAGGAACTCTCAGCAGAAATCGCGTTCCTCACGACGGAAATCGTAATTGCGTTCAAGTCGAGGCAACAATTCTTGTAGACTGAATGCCGACTGCTGAATGCTGAGCGCTGCCTTTGGGTACCCGCCGCAAATCGCGCGAACTGCTGCTGCAAATGCTCTTTCAATCCGATATGGGCAAGCAGGGCTACGACGATGTCCGCCGTACCTTCTGGGCGGAACGCGGCACCGTAGATAAGGACACGCGCGGATTCGCCGACGATCTCTTCCGGATTGCCGTCGATCGCTCCGGCGAAATCGACACTCTGATCGAGCGCCACGCTGAACACTGGCGCATGGATCGCATGGCGGCCGTCGATCGCAATCTCTTGCGCGGCAGCGTTGCCGAATTTCTCGGATACCCCGCCACCCCGAAGCCGGTCATCATTAACGAAGCCATTGAAATAGCCAGGAAGTTTTCCAGCCCGGAATCTGCCCAGTTCATCAATGGTGTGCTCGATAGTGTGGCTAAAGACTTAGAGAAAGGGTAGTCAGTCGCCAGGGAATCCTCCCCTCGTCGGCCCCGCCTGCCAACGACCAGCGACCACCCACCCGAGACCGTGACCCCGGTTACGGCCTTACCGCCAGCAAGTCCGGCAGGCATGTTGGTTGGGTTCCCCCCGTCGAAACCGTGCAAAGGCTTGAGGAGGGCACGTCCACCTGGTAGAGGTCGCCCCCGGAAACCGTGTTGACGAAATGCACCCGGCCATCGCTCGCGCTGACATAGAGCGTCTGCGCGTCGGGGGAAAGAGCAGCCGCCACCGGATTTGGATTTCCCACCAGAGTGAGCGACGACGGAAGGCCGCTGACGAGGTCATATACGGTAATGGTCCCGCTATTGGGAGCAACGATGTAAGCCTTCTGTCCGTCGGAAGAGAGAAGAAATGCAATTGGTGTAACCGTTACTGCACCCGGAACCGAACTCACAACATTGCTAACCGACAAACCACCGAGCGGTGCGGGGCACCCTGATTGGGCGGTAGGAAGCGGTATGCCATTGATGGTAGCCCTGATAAAAGCAATGTTCGGGGGCGCCAGCCCGATGAAGCCTGATCCGTCCGGTAGCGGCCTGAGAAACGACATCGCGCCGGCTACACTTCCGACTTGCGTTGACAACGGCTGGCTCGGGTCATCGCAGGTGGCTAGATAGGAAGTTCCTGAGCTGCCCTCCGCCACATACCCAAACATGCCGTTGGCGAGGAAGCCCACATCGGTCCCGGCCGCGGGCAGCGTAGCCACCTGAAGCGCCGACTGTGTCGAGTAAACATAAAGCGCGGTGCCAGCCACGATGAAGGCTTTTAGCGAATCCGGAGAAAAAGCCGCCGCCGTTGCACCCGAGATCAAGAAGTTCGTGGACGTGCTGGTGGCGGTATCAAAGATGAACACCTGATTTACCGGCGTTCGAGTATCGGAAACAATCACCTTTTTTCCGTCCGGCGAGACCGCCAGCACCGTTCCGGTCACTCGGGGGCTGGCCGTAATCGTGGGTGGGTTCGCGGAGGCAGCCACCGCCATCAGCCCCTTTTCGCTCCCCATATATGCCGTAGCACCGCCCTGGGCAAAGCTAAGGGACGTGGGTGGGTTGTTTAACGGGATTGGGTTTCCCGCCAGCGGGGGTGTGCCCGTGATCGGTACAAGAAAGGTGGTGCATTCGAGGTTGGCAGCACACGAGCTATTGCTGCTGGCAGCGTACACATTGAATGCCGCGGAGGTGGTGCTTGTGTAGGCGGCGCTGATCGGTGTCACCGGGTAGATCGGCTCAGGTGGCGACAAATTGATATTGCATGTTGGGGCAATGCAAGACGCGACAATGGTTGCCCCGCCGGCACCGGGGCTGGTAATTCCGCCGCTGCTGCTGACCGTGGCTACGGAGGTGTCCGATGAACTCCAGCTCAAGGTCGGAGAGATCTGGTTCCCTGCTATATCGAACACGGTCGCCACTACAGTAGAGTTGGTGCCCTTGACACCACTGATGGTAGTCCCGCCGGTGATGTTCACTGCGAGCGCTATGGACTGGACAGGGCATGTGGTAAACGTTACTGGCCCACTGGTGGTGCTTGCGATCGAGGCAGAAATCTGGGTCATCCCCGGGGCCCGCGCCGAGACCGTTACCTGCCCGTTGGGAATCCCAGAGGTGTTCAGCGGCGTTACCGTAGCCACGGAAGACTGAGAGGCCGACCAGGAAAATGGACCTACGCTCGAGCTGATATCGACCGTAGGGTGGCCGGTCGCATCATTGGCCAACGCCATCGCTTGGTAATTTTGGGACTGTGGAGTGATTGTCGATCCTGCCAGCATGGTATAGCAGTTCGTAATCGGATTCAGGAACGGTGGCGTCTGCAGCGGTATAGCAGATACATTGATTTGCGCAATGGGTTGATGCACGTACACGGTGGTTGGCTCACTGACCACGCCGTTGGAGGAAGCCGTGATTTTGGCGGAGCCGACCCCTCCAGGAGTGCACACCACCGGCGTGGCAACGCTGTCCCACGTGCCAGCGCAGGCCAACCCGTTGTCGGCAATACTGACGATATTCGGATTGGTGGTGTGATAGGAAAAAGTGGTGGCCAGAACACCCTTGGTGCCGGTCAGAGCACTGGCCGAAAAAAGAACGGTATCGCCCAGGTTAATAGATGCCGTCGGCGTGGGCGACAACCTTACTACTGCAGGCACCCCGAAGCCTGGCGTCGGTGGAACACTACTCCCGCATCCGACCCAGGCTCCGAATGAAGCGGCGACCGTGATCGCTGACAATATGAATGCCCGCCTACCCATCGATCTTCCCCGCCCGGCGATTATCGGCGGGCAAGATTACCTCCAATGTTAGTTCCTGGTCGGAAACCCTTCAGTCTAGTGGCTGAAGTTCTTTTCAGCAACTTGAGATGCGTCTGAGCCTCGCGCCAGCCCTGGTTTTATTTGGCTGCTGTGAGCCGAAGCCGTTGTGGCAAGCCGACTTGCCATTCGGGCGAGGCCGAAGGCCATAAACCTCGGGCTTTCCCCATCAGGTTTGGGGCAACCGGGGCTGGGAGAGGATTCGCAGGGGACTCCGGTCGAGGGACGGGATTTTCAGGACGCAGTTCCGAATCGCTCGGCACCAGTGCCGAGTTGCTGGTTCGGTGGCGTAAGCAGCGGACCAAAGCACCCAGGTAAAGACCACCACGCCCCAATCGTCTGCTTCCGCACCTCACCCGATGCCTGCTGCTAGGGACGCCCTGGGAAATCCGCTGAATGCGCGTTCAGCTTGTTGACGCTGTCGAAGAGAGTTGCTATATTGAAAGGGTTCCGCGAGTCAGGATTAGCTTGTCTCGAAGGTGTGTTTCTGTGCGCATCAGCGTGGAAGACGCAACTGCTGCGCGAACGAGCTTTTTAGGAATCGGTTCCCAAGCAAGGCCGGGAATCCCTCGCTGAAACAGATCCTGCGCTGCCTTCCCGCAGAGGAAGGGTATGCAGGACAAAGCTGGCGAAACGGAGTGCCTACTTTGAGCTGGGCGCCACCGTCGGCAGCCATTAAGGCAATCAGGACTTTCTTGCCGGCAGTTTGTGTCTCCGGTTAGAAGCATGGCGGCCCCGGTGCTGGCCAGCCTCCCATAAAGAGGACGAGGAAAGATCTAGTGCGGTTTTTCCGCGCATGCAAAACGTCTGCGCGGCCCGCGCTGAAGGAGCGGCAGGAGTGCCTACTTTTCATCAATTAGTGCGTAGCGGCCGGAAAGCACCGCGGTACAAGACGGCGAGTCCTGCCCTGCAGGGTTGTCCGCAGAAGCGGGGCGTTTGCACGCGCGTCTATACCCAGACGCCGAAAAAGCCTAACTCGGCTCTTCGCAAAGTAGCGCGTGTGCGCCTGACCAATGGGATCGAGGTAACCACCTACATTCCCGGCATCGGCCACAACCTGCAGGAGCACTCGATTGTGCTCATCCGTGGCGGCCGCGTGAAGGACCTGCCCGGTGTTCGTTATCACGTAATCCGCGGCACGCTTGACGCGGTTGGTGTCGCCAACCGCAAGCAGGGCCGCTCGAAGTACGGGGCCAAGAGACCGAAGTGACGACCGATTGCGGGAGCCCGCAAGCCCTCACCCTGAGCGAAAGCGAATGATCTCGCTCACTTAGAAGCTGATAGCTGGAAGCTAGCAGCCAGGAGTCAGTAGCTGACATGCCTCGAAAAGGACATATCGCAAAGCGTGGCACCGAGGCCGATGCGGTTTTCGGATCGGACCTGGTGAACAAGTTCATCAACTCGATGATGTGGCAAGGCAAGAAGAGCACTGCCCAGGGCATCTTTTACAAGGCCATGGAGCAGTTGCAGCAGAAGGGTGGCGACGAGTCGCTCAAGCTGTTCAAGAAGGCGGTCGAGAACTGCAAACCGTTGCTCGAGGTAAAGACCCGACGGGTTGGGGGCGCCAACTACCAGGTTCCCGTGGAGGTAAACCCGGACCGCCGTACCTCGTTGGCGATTCGCTGGATCATCACCTACGCCCGCGCGCGGGGGGAAAAGGGAATGGTCGACAAGCTCACCAATGAGTTGCTGGATGCCGCCAACAATCGCGGCGCCGCGATTAAGAAGAAGGAAGACGTGCACCGCATGGCGGAAGCCAACAAAGCTTTCGCGCATTACCGCTGGTAAATCAGGTGTGAACGAAGTTTAGAAAAGAGTTTTTAGAGAAGACCGTGCCCAGACAAGTCCCAGTAGAGCGTTGCAGGAACATCGGCATCATGGCCCATATCGATGCCGGCAAGACCACTACGACCGAGCGCATCCTTCTCTACACTGGCAGGACGCACCGCATCGGGGAGGTCCACGAGGGCACGGCCACGATGGACTGGATGGAGCAGGAGCAGGAGCGCGGCATTACCATCACCTCAGCCGCCACTACCTGCTTCTGGCGCGACATCCGTATCAACATTATCGACACGCCCGGTCACGTCGATTTCACCGCCGAAGTGGAGCGCTCCCTGCGCGTGCTGGACGGCGCCTGCGCCGTTTTCGATGCGGTACACGGTGTCGAACCGCAGTCGGAAACCGTGTGGCGTCAGGCCGATAAGTACGAAGTCCCGCGCATTTGCTTCATCAACAAAATGGACAAGATGGGCGCTGATTTCGAGCATGCTATCGACACCATCCGCAAGCGCCTCAACGCCCGCCCCGTAGCCATTCAGCTCCCGATTGGACAAGAAGATAAGTTCAAGGGCGTGATCGATCTTTTTCAGATGAAAGCGGTTATCTGGAAAGACGAGACCCTGGGGGCAGAATACGTAATCGAAGAGATTCCAGCTGAGCTGACCAAGAAGGCCACCGCCTTCCACAATCAGATGGTCGAAACCATCGTCGAGAACGACGACGAGCTTCTGCATAAGTACATGGAAGGCGAAGCCATCCGGCCCGAGGAGCTGAAGAAGTCTCTGCGCAAGAGCGTCATCGCGATGAAGTTGTTCCCGGTAATCTGCGGAACAGCTTTCAAGAACAAAGGGGTGCAGCCGCTGCTCGATGCGGTCGTAGACTTCCTGCCCTCGCCCACCGATATTCCTCCCGTGAAGGGCACCGATCCCAATACCGGCGCTGAAATCGAGCGCCCCGCCGATGACAAGGCCCCGTTCTCCGCTCTGGCATTCAAGATTATGACCGACCCATTCGTCGGTCAGCTGGCCTTCATTCGCGTCTACTCCGGTCATGTTAAGACCGGCGACTCGGTCTACAACACAGGCAAACAGCGCAGTGAACGCATAGGCCGTTTGTTGAAGATGCATGCCAACAAGCGGGAGGAGATAACGGAAATCTACGCCGGCGACATCTGCGCCTGCGTTGGCCTGCGCAACGTCACCACGGGGGACACGATCTGCGACGAGCGGAACCCGGTCCTGCTCGAGTCCATCGAATTTCCCGCCCCGGTCATCGCGGTTGCGGTCGAGCCTAAAACCAAGGGCGATCAGGAAAAAATGGGGATCGCGCTTTCCAAGCTGGCGCAGGAGGACCCCACATTCAAGGTTCACACCGACCCCGACAGCGGCCAGACCATCATCAGCGGCATGGGTGAGCTGCACCTGGAAATCATCATTGATCGCATGATGCGAGAGTTCAGTGTCGAGGCGAATGTCGGCAAGCCGCAGGTGGCGTATCGCGAAACCATTCGCAAGAAGAGCGAAGCCGAAGGCAAATACATCCGCCAGACCGGCGGCCGCGGCCAGTATGGTCACGTCAAGATCCGCTTGGAGCCGAACGAACCGGGCAAGGGTTACGAATTCGTGAACGAAATCGTTGGTGGGGTCGTTCCCAGGGAATACATCAAGCCGGTAGATCACGGCATCGAGGAAGCGATGGAAGGCGGTGTTTTAGCCGGCTATCCGATGGTGGACGTGAAGGCCACGCTTTACGACGGCAGCTACCACGAAGTCGACTCCAACGAAATGGCATTCAAGATCGCCGGTTCGATGGCCTTCAAAGAAGCTGCGCGCAAAGCGAGCCCGGTGATTCTGGAGCCAGTGATGTCGGTAGAAGTAGTTGTGCCGGAGGACTTCGCCGGGGCAATTATGGGTGATTTGAGTTCGCGCCGTGGCCGGATTGAAGGCATGGAGCATCGTGCCGGTTCCCAGGTGATCAAAGCGATCGTGCCGCTGGCTGAAATGTTCGGCTACGCGACGCACATGCGCTCTTCAACCCAGGGCCGGGCCACCTACTCGATGCATTTTGCTCGTTACGAAGAGGCCCCGCGCTCGGTTTCCGAAGAGATCATCGCCCGGGTGCAAGGCAAGGCAACGACCAAGTGACCATGACGTAACGAGGGCACGACTTCGGTCGTGCCGAACCGCGAAGCTTAATTTCCGGGGCTTTATCCCCCTGAGGAAGACTGAAATGGCGAAAGAGAAATTTGAACGCACCAAGCCGCACGTGAACGTGGGAACGATTGGTCACATAGACCACGGCAAGACGACGTTGACGGCGGCCATTACCAAGGTATTGCAGAAGCACAACCCCAAGA
>JBPYDQ010001085.1:0-3668 GCA_051986135.1 Terriglobales bacterium
TTTCTGCATGCAAACGTGACGGAGTGCCTCCTTTCTCCTTGTGGCACGAGGGCGGAAGCTTTTCTCGTCCGCAACTACCGCGGCGACCGTTTTCGCTTCGAAGCAGAAGAGCACGTTTTGGCGACAGGCACAATCGAAGTAAACCGACTGCTATTGGCGTCGCGTAGCGTCAACCCGGAAGGTGTTGGTAATTTCCATGGTCAGGTCGGTCGTTACATGCACGACCACGTTAGTGTGCCAGTGGCTGAGGTTCGCGGTGAGGCACGACACGAGTTGCTGGACTTGCTTGGCGGTTTTTTCGTCGGGAGCACAAAGCGGACCGGCAGGATTGAGGCGAGTTCGGTACTTCGGCAGCGCCTCGGCCTACTTGCAGTAATGGCACACCTTATCATTCACGAGCCCGAGGATTCGGGCGCGTTCGTAGCTCGCGAACTTTTTCGCGAAATGCACCAGGGCAATCTGTTGCCGGCTATTCTTGCCAGTTATCGACGTTTACCTCCGGCAGCTTTCGAGGTTTTTCGGCTTGCCTATCATGAAAAGATCCGGAAACGTCGTGTCTTTTCGTCGAAAGCCATGGTCACGCTTTGTGTGGATGCCGAACAGCGGCCAAGCCCCAGACGCGTCATACAGCTCGCCGATCAGAGCCGGGATAGACTGGATATGGCAAAGGCGATTATCGACTGGCGAGTTTCGTCGGAATAGCTTGCTACAGTCCGAAAGTATACCGAATTCCTAGTTCGGGAGTTCATTCGGATTGGTATCGTCGGTATCCATTGGTATCCTGATCTGGTAGGCGAAAGCGGCGGTGGTTTTCGCGGCGTAACCGACACCTATCACTTAATGGGAGGTACGGTTATGGGAACGGACCCATTGCAATCCGTCGTCGATACGGAGTTATGCGCACACGGAATATCGAAGCTGTCCGTTGCAAGCCTTTCCACCTTCCCGGCTGGAGGAAGTTCGAATCCCACATTTACATTGATCGCTCTCACGCTCCGGTTAGCTGAACGGCTGAAACGCACTGTATCACCAGCGACTTCAGCGCGAACGAGAAAAGCAACGGCCTCCGGTGGAGGAGTTTGATGACTTCAGCCTAAAGGCTATTCCAGCCATCTTTGCTCGAGGCCAAGCCTCCGATCAAGGTAATTCACCATGTCAGCCAACCCGAGTAGGACGCCTCATTTGCGGCGACTTCGTTAACATCAGCGGTCAATCTCAAGAATAGTCGCACTCCCGTGCTCCACTTGGAGCGGGCCGATTTCTTTCTCGTCACTATTGGTCCACCGCCGTCGTAAACGACCTTGGGCGAGACGCAGCTGGTATTCTTCAGGCGCCATTGGCCGCGGATCGGCTTGCATTGGCTGGTACGGGCTATCGAACAGAATGTCCCTGTTCACCCGCATCGTGAACCTCCGATCCCGCCAGCAGCTTGATCGTCGGTTGGACTTCAGGTTCCGCCGAGTAATCATTGCTCCCGTTTCGCGAGTGCGAGCACTTGTGAACTGACATGCGTCTTAAGAACGCAGCCCGGTCGTTTATCTGGCAACGGGGCACCTTTTATCCGATTCGGTTCAAGCTTTTCACCCAAACTTCGGCAACACGCGCCGGCGATCACGGACGACATCTGACAGCACAGTACCATGCTACGCCATTCAAATCAGTGCGATGAGACTAGCAACTCATTACCATCCTGTCTCGTCGGTCCTTTTCACTTGTTACCAATGCCTCGCTGTGTAACTAGGTAAACTGCAAAGCTTCCCAACCAATGCCCGCCTTCGTAATGCTCGCCGGTTACGGACGCCAACCCGGCACGCCTATGCTGCTCTGCAGCCGCCCTTATCGCCGGCAGCCGTTTGTCTCCCTTAGGCAATCCGGCAGCAATTCCCTCCAGCATCCATGCTCGACTTAAGTTGAGTCCGTCCAAATGTGCCAGCTTCGGATCGCTCGGGTCGGGGGAGATCACGGGTTGCAACCATTTATCGGCGCAACACGCGGGTATCTGCGGAAGGAACGTTTGAAGCCAGGCGGCAAAGTCACGGCTGGGCACCACTCGTCTCATCAGGTCTGCTTCACCGAGGCAGGGCGACAGGAAGTCCTCGCCCGAGGGCTCATAGTCCAGGGGACAGTTCTTGTCGTTCATGTAGAATCGCCGGGCTTTGGAAGCCACAAGTGCAGCGAACCCTCGGTTGGCGGACCCACGTGCGTAGTCCAGCATCAGACCGAGTGCAAATGCTGTCTGATCATGCTCACCGATACGCACGGGATTCGAGAGCTTGGGTAGCCATGCGTTCAGCCTTTCGAGTGCGACCCCTTCCAAAGGCCGAAGACTACCCACCATTTCTTTAGCTTGAGGATCGTTCCACTCCCTGAGTTCCGACACAAGTTGCAGTAACCAAACCAGCCCATAAGGACGCTCAAAACTGGCGCGCCCTTCACCTCGAAGGTAAGCCGCTTCTTGTGCGATGTTTTCCGGGGTCAAGCTCTGGCGCAGTGCTTCGCGTGCAGATTGGTCAAAGTCAGCATCAGGAAAGGTTCGAACCAGTCGCACGAGAAGCCAGTGTCCATGCACTGACGAGTGCCAGTCATAGCAACCATAGAATGCGGGAGTCAACTTTCTCGGCGGAGCCACATCTTCATCGCTATTCAACGTATGGCTAATTTTGTTTGGGTATTCCTTGTGGACACACGCGAGTGCAAGCTGCGCAAAACGTTCAGCAGTTTTCAGATCAAATTCTGGATTTCTATCGCTAGCCGCCGCGCTGGTTGCGAACACTGCCAAAATCATTCCAAAGATGATTTTCATGGGCTCATACTGTAGACGAATCGCTTCGCGTGTGCGAGCACTTGTCAACTGAGATGCGTCTCACGAACGCAGCCCGGAGTTCCTGGATCGCATGCAAAGAGCATCGAAGGATGGGTCGAATGGTGAACAGATCAAAAGACGCGATTGAATCTCATGCGCTTCACGGCTGGCGGCAGATTGCCGATTATTTAGGCCAGTCAGTTTCGGTAGCACAAAGGTGGGCAAAAATCAGGAATGCCAGTCAGGCGTGAGAGCCGCCACGTGTATGCCTCATCCAGCGATCTGAATCTCTGGGTGACACGGGAATCGGCCGGGGAACCTGTCCAAATCGCAACCGAACATGCCGACCTGGTCGACCAACTCAAGGGGGGCCCTCGTTTGTCCGTGAACGGGGCACGCGAGCAACGAAGAACAAGGTGGCATAACCAAGCGTACGGGAACCTACAACCAGGCATACGGACGCGCTCGTCAGTGCGGCGTCCTCGTAGCTGACAAAAAGTCGCACTCATCTGCGTCTCGGAGGCACTAGTTTAGAGTGTGGGGTTGCACGAACGGGAGGCAGCATCTTTGAACGACTCGAATAGTGACAGGCTCGCTGCGCCGAGTCCCTCTTACATGGGATGTCTTTCTAGGAGCCTCAGTGCTGCGTACACGGCTGCAATCGAATAGCGATTCCGCCGGAGCGCATGATGTGGATGTTCGATTCCACCAAGCAACTGGCAAATCAAGCGGGCGAGAACCTGCACGTATGGAGTGATCCTCCGCGAGCATCCCGCGATTCCTGACAAGCCACAGGGCGAGGAACGCGGGCTTAGCGTAATGGAGCAATTCGAGAATTGGCTTACTTCGCTTTTTGCTCCGCGAT
>JBPYDQ010001086.1:0-3222 GCA_051986135.1 Terriglobales bacterium
TGTACATGACCTCATCGCTCGGGTCGTTGTGAAATTCACTACGGCCCTTTCGTCCGCGCGCAACAAAGGCGATCGTGTCTGCTGTCTGCCAAAGAATTCTGACTGGCTTTACCGCACCACGCAGACCTTCGGAAATTTCCGTCAGACTTACGGATTTCAGTGGTTCCATGTGGGTGTCCTCGCTAAGGCGGAGCGCCTCACGTTGGGGTATCCTGGAGGAACATTTCGCGCGGCAATTCCTGACCCAACTTTTGCCGGCGCGCGCTTTCGTAAATTGCGCCTGCGACAGCGGCGAACTGAAGGCCCTGGATGCCGGAACTGGGACCCCCTTCACCTTCAAGCACGCCGAAAGAATTGGTCGCGATCGAAGTCACCATGTCTCGGCTCTTGCGTTGATAGGGCTCTCCCGTCTTCCAATTCACGCAATCTACATACTCAGCATTCGGGTAGCGGTTTGGTCTCGACTCCCACCGCGGCACTTGCGCCCGCTCGGCGGGCTGTCCGCCCACCCACGACATTGCATCACCGCGAATGCCTCCGAAGTCGTCGTCGATGAACCCGGCAAGTGACATAGGCGAACGGCGCGCCAGCAAGCCGACCGCCTTGATCTTTCCGAACGCCGCCTCCGGAACTTCCTCGGTCAACACGTTGGTGATGTGCGTTCCCGGCTCGATCGAATCGGCCTCGACCACGGGCGTCTGCGCATTGGTGCAGAGCGAAAGGATGTCGGCGCTGCGCGCCGCTTCCTTAGCCGACGCGCAGGCGACTATTTCGCAGTCCAGCTTCGCTCTGATCTCCTCGCAGTAGAGCTCGAGCCGCTCGCGGTTGGGGCTGAAGACCTGGATCCGCTCGATGGGACGAACCGCGTCCATCGTCATAGCGAAGGAGCGTGCCATGCCGCCAGAGCCGATGATGCCGAGTACGCGCGCATCCTTGTTTGCCATGTATTTCGCGCCCAGCGCTCCGGTCGCCGCGACACGAATGTGCTGGACGTAGCTATCATTCAGGATCGCAAGAAATTCCGCGTTGTCGCTGTTGTAGAGAAAGACCAGACCACCATACAGCCCGGGCTTATACGAGTAAGTCATGCGACGGCGCTTTCCATCGATTTCTGGCCAAGAAATGATGTCGGGCTTGATGCGCAAGGCATAATAGCCGGGGCCGCGGGAGCCCCCTTCCATCGAACTGAAGCACAGGAATTCGCCGGGACGAGTAGTCGGCAAGAAATTGTCCATCCGCGGCCGGCGGATCGCATCTCCCTTTGCATATCTCCTTAGCATCTCTTCGACCGCCGCCACCGCGCCCGCCGCCTGCAGCGATTTTTCCTGGTCCTGGTTGTTGAGGTACAAAGGCATTTCGGCTCCTTTTTTGCGTGGCAATGACGGCGCCCAATGACGAGGTGCCCATACCAAGCGGGGTGAATTGCAGAATCTGTTCTGGCGTGTTGACGCGGGGGTGGGTGACCGAAAGCGGCCAGCTGAGATGCCGGTCGAGCACTTCGCCCTCGAATCCGGTAAAATAAGTTTCTGGGGGAAAGCTCGCGAATCCGAGTTGCTCCTCTACTCGCGTGGTTCACCCGACGTTCCACGCACTCATTTCATGTTGCCTTCAGTTCACGCTGATCTTTTTCTCGCGCGCGACTTTTCCCCATTTCGCGGTCTCCTCCTTCAGAAAACCTCTGAACTTGGTCGGTGTGCTGACCACCGGTTCGAACACTTGTGGATCAAGATACTTGGCGCGGAAAGCGGGATCGAACATGATCTTGTGCAAGGTTGATTGAATCTTGTTAATCGCCTCCACAGGCGTGCCGGCCGGCGCCACGACCCCGAACCATGAGGAGGCTTCGAAGCCCTTCAGGCCGGCTTCGGCTACCGTGGGAATATCCGGATATTTGGGCAACCGCGCGCTGCTGCCGAAGGCGATTATCTTAATACTCCCGTCCTTCCACCGCGGCAGCACGACTCCCACCGAGGTGAACATGAGTTCCACCCGGCCTGCTGTGAGATCGATCAACGCGGGCGCCGCGCCCTGATAGGGAATGTGCGTAAGCTTGATGCCGGCGGCGGAAGCCAAGAGCTCCATGTTGAGATGCCCCGTCGAGCCTACGCCGAAGGATGCGTAGTTCAGTTTACTTGGCTCGGCCTTAGCCATCCGGATAACCTCACCAACCGTGTTTGCCGGGAATGAAGGCGGTGCGATCAGTACCTGCGTGACCGATGCCAATTCCGTTACCGGCGCGAAATCCCGGAATGTGTCGTAGGGGAGCTTGTTGTAGACGCTCGGGTTGATCACGAGCGTGGACGGTTCCGTCAGCAGAAGCGTGAGACCGTCCGGTTTTGCGCTGGCCACGTACTGCGCACCAACCAGCGTGTTGGCGCCCGGCCTGTTCTCCACCACCACCCCGTGGCCCCATTCCTCCGTCAAGCGCTCGGCAAGTTCTCTCGCCAACGCATCGACGCCTCCGCCGGCCGAATATGGAACAATGATACGGACAATTCCGGTCGGATAGGTCTCTGCCAGGCATACATTGGCGGCGATGCCAAGAAGGGCGGCGAGCAAGCCTATCAGGAATCTCATAACTCAACTCCAGTGTCCGCTCGGTGTGGCGCCACCGCCTAGGGCAATGGTTGGATCCGTCCGTCGAAGCCCGGAAAATGGTGCTGAGCTTCTATGGCACCGACTCAAAGCGTAAGCACGACTTTTCCGAAATTTTGCCGTTCAGCGATGTAACGATGAGCGGCCGCCACCTCTGCAAGGGGAAACACGCGGCTGACCAAGACTTGAACCTGGCCAGATCGAACCCACTCGAAAATCTTGTCCAGCTGCGTGATCGCGCGCGTCTCTTCCATGAGAAATGCCGTGATCGAAAAGCGGGTCGCTTTCCGACCCTCCGGAAGAGACGCCGGCAGGTCGCGAGCGCCTCCGCTCAGGCTGCCCAGCGCGATAAGTCGTCCGCCCGGGGCCAGAATGCGAAGGCTCTTTTGGAGCGCCTCTCCGGCGACTGTTTCTAGGACAGCGTCGACGCCGCGCCCCCCGGTGAGGCGCATGAGCTCGCTTGCGAAGTCCTTCTGTCGGTAATTGATCACGGCTTCCGCCCCAAGCTCGCCGACGCGCGAACATTTTTCTTCGCTCCCAGCGGTTGCGAACACCCTGGCCCCTAAAATCTTTGCGAATTGAACCGCGAAAGTGCCAACGCCACTGGCGCCAGCTTGGACGAAGACG
>JBPYDQ010001087.1:0-4157 GCA_051986135.1 Terriglobales bacterium
CCACCCTCCTAGTCATTTAGCGAGTCTTCGATAAATTCGTCATGCCAACTACTTTGATTTTGCTGTCGCGCCTTGATCAAGCGCGCTGTCCAGAACAGTAGCGAGGCCCTCCATGAGCTTGCGCCGATTTGCGTTTGAGCCATGCGCGGAATCGTCGAGTGTCTGGTCGATGGAGGTCGAAACCGCCCCGTCGATGTCTGGGCAGTACATTGCGACCGTTCCCCAGTAGCCTCCATGGGCACAGCACATATGCCGACCGAATCGCTCCGTGTAGAGCAACAGAGCGCGCGGATGGCGCATGGGCTGCTTAGGCTCGAGAGGTAGAAGAGCCATCGCGAGCGTAGAGGAATGCCTGAAGATGCGCCCAGTCAGCAGTGCCTTGAAGAAGCGGTTCAGGTCCGCATTGGTGGAAATCAGTCCCCCGCCGCCATATAGATCCAGACTCGGGTCGAAGTTGCTGACGTCCGTTCTACCCCAGTATTGGTGTGCCCTCGGAGGCAATCTAGTGGGAGCCAGCTCCAAAGTTTCCCAGCACGTTGACTTGAGGTCGAGTGCACTGAAGTTCAGAACTTGCCGGACGTAAGTGGCCATTGGCTCGCCACTCACGCGATCGATAATTTCACCCAGGATGACATAGCCCGTATCGGAGTAGTAATACTTCTTTCCCGGCCGTCCGACCGGCTTCTCGTGTTCGACGGCAAACTGAATCTGCTCCAGCCGCGTCCAGCGCTTTTTGTCCTTCTGATGGGCTAGGACCGCTTGCGCATAGGCAGGTGACGGCCCAAAATCGGCCAGACTGCTGGTGTGCCCGAGCAGTTCCGCCACGGTAATCGCTTTTGGATCGTATCCGCCCGACTCGAGAGTTCTCGCCGTCACGGGCGATATGTGATCGCTGATGGGGTCGTAAAGCCCGAGAGGGCCGTCCTCGATCAGCCGGAAGAAGGCGGCCGCGACGAAAACTTTTGTGGTGCTGGCAATCCTAAATGGTTGGTTCGGTTGAAGTGCACCCGGAGAGTCGCGCGCTACAGTGCCGGACGCTCCGCTCCAGTCCAAACGAATTCCAGGCGCGCTGACGCTCGCAAGCACCCCGAGATGATCGGTGCTGCCCGCGACAACCTGATCAAGGACTCCTTGCAGCTTCTCGGTTATTCTCAACTGCGAGGTCGCACCGGTGACCGACAGTGCTGTCACTGCTACAACTAACAGCACGCAGACCGTTCTGCTCTTCATCGAGAGTCTGGCAATGTCACAGTGAATATCAGCAAGTTTTATTGCCTCAAGCCGCAAGCACCATAATGAGCGGGCGGCAAGCCAAACATGCGTGCCACATGAGGAGCGAGAGTTTGCACAAACGCAAAATTGCAGCCGCACGATGACATAGTGCTCCCGATCTTGTCAACGTACTTGGCATGAAGACGATACCGAGATAGTATTGATTCCGATGTTCTAGGAACGGTCGTCATTCATGGAATTTCGCCAGCTAAAGTACTTCGTAGCAGCCGCCGAAGAACTCAATTTCACCAAAGCCGCGAAGCGGCTTGGAATCGCGCAACCACCGGTGAGCCGCCAAATTGCACAACTCGAACGCGAACTGAAGGTTGAATTGTTTCAGCGCACAAATGGGAAGGTTCTGCTGACCGAAGCGGGACAGCGATTTCTAAGTGAGTCACGGGCCCTGCTCCGGCAAGCTGAAGTTGCGGTCGAGATTGCGCGTCAGGCAAAGATGGGAGTAGTCGGCAGCATACGAGTGGCGATGGGCAAGGGGTTGGGTGATATCGTAAGCCACGTCATCAATCATCACATCAGGTTGGTTCCGGGGATCGATTTCGACATCGTGGACTCGGTCTCAGGACCCCAGAGTGACGCGCTAGCAGCGGGGAGGATCGATGTCGGCTTTTTGCGGCCCCCCGTTAGCAGCTTGGAAGTAGTCTCGCAGAAGCTCTTTTCAGAACGGCTGACGACTGTGCTGCGAAAATCCAGTCCGCTCGCCCGTCGCTCCCGCTTGTCGCTGAGGGATCTCAGAAGCGAAACGGTTCTGCTGATTAATCGCCCGCTATCTCCTGGCGTACACGACAAAACCCTTGAACTCTATCGCCGAGCGGGTGTGAGTCCTCAGATCACTCCCGTTGACATCACGTGTTACGAAGAGGCGGGCGCTATGATGGTTGCGACCGGCAGGGGCATATATCTTGCGGTGGGCAAGAACCCGATTCACCCCTCTTTCGCTGACCAATTGGTTGCTATTCCCCTGGCCGATCCTTCGGCTTTTATCGAAGTACATATTGCTTGGCGCAAAGACGAATCTTCGCCAGCCATCTTGAGCTTTCTCGATACAGCGCGCGGACTCTTTAAACACGTGTCCGGGGTGCTCGATCTGAGACCAGATGCGAGTTCGTTGTTTGTCACGCCTTCCGAGCGTCAACACAGACGCGGTTCCACGTCGACTCGCTAAGGCCAATACCGATACGGTATCGTTTACATGCTATTTGGCTCTTGACAAGGTTTCTGTCGGGTGCGAATATCCCTGCCCATCTGAACTGGGGTTCGATCATAGAGAGCACAGCCATGAAAATGCGATACGTGTTTGCCGCGCTTTTCACGATTTTGGGAATCGCCTCAAATGCATACTCACAGGCAGTGTCATCATTACGAGGGACTGTGACAGACGCGAGCGCTGCCGTGCTGCCGGGAGCTTCTGTTGTGCTCTTAAGTGAGGAGCGCGGCTTTCAGGAGAGCCACGTCACGGATGCAGATGGCAACTATGTTTTCCCTCAGGTGCCGCCAGGCACGTACGATCTGAAGGTGTCAGCTTCTCGTTTCGCGCCATACCAGGCTCGGGTGACCCTGCTCGTCCAGCAGCCCGCGAATCTCAACGTCAAATTAAAAGTGAATGCCATCTCTGAGACAGTTGAGGTGACGGATCAGGCCCCGGTTCTTAACACGACGGACGCATCTATAGGAGATGCGGTGGTTAACGCCACCATTCAACAGCTCCCCATCGAAGGCCGAAATGTGCCCGACCTTCTGAGTTTGCAGCCCGGCGTTCTCTATCTCGGGCGGAAGGTCGATCCGGTGTTGGACAGTCGCAGCGGTTCCGTGTCGGGCGCCCGCTCGGATCAGAGCAATTTGACTCTCGATGGAGTCGACGATAACGACCAACTGCAGGGGCTAGCGTTCACCGGCGTGCTGCGAGCGACGATGGATTCTGTTCAAGAGTTCCGCGTGACGACCACCGGTGCGAATGCCGACAGCGGCCGGTCTTCAGGCGGACAGATCACACTCGTCACCAAGAGTGGAACCAACAAGCTCCATGGCAGCTTGTACGAATACAACCGGAACACTTACTTCGCTGCTAACGACTGGTTCAACAAGGCCTCCGAGATCAGTGCGGGGCAGCCGAACAAACCAGGGGAACTGATTCGGAACACGTTCGGTGCGTCTGTTGGAGGCCCGATTAAGAACGACAGAGTGTTCTTTTTTCTGAATTACGAAGGCCAGAGAACAAGGGAAAACCAGCAGCCCGTGCTGCCTGTCCCCACCAGCAGCTTGCGCCAGGGAATCGTCAAATACATAGCTCAAGATGGAAGCACGGTTACACTCCAACCTTCGGATCTCAAGAAAATGGACCCCAACTGTTTTTCACTCGGAAATTGTCCTTGGGGAGGTGGCGTTGATCCAAATGTGATTCCACTGCTGCAAAGCTACCCTCTACCAAACCTTCCGGGCAGTGGCGATGGCCTGAATATTGAGGATTTCACGTTTTCAGCACCCAACCCACAATCGTTAAACACCTACATAGCGAAGCTTGATTTTCAGCTATCCTCGGCGAACCAGTTGTTCGTGCGTGGGACCTTGCTAGGCGACAACCAGTCAGGCACGCCTCAATTTCCTGGCCAGCCTGCAAGTTCAATAACGACCAATAACTCTAAGGGTTTTGTGCTTGGAGATACCTGGGCGATCTCGTCCCGTGTCGTCAATAACCTTCGTTATGGCTACATCCGACAAGGAATTGGAGTGCGGGGACTCGGTGCGGCCTCCTACGTCACTTTCGGTGCTATTCCCGCCACGCCTGGTTTGGCCAATCCGATCGCAGAAACCCGAACCACCCTAACCAACGTTCCCGTCCACAACCTGGTGGACGACCTGACTTGGGTGAA
>JBPYDQ010001088.1:0-5022 GCA_051986135.1 Terriglobales bacterium
CAACCAATCTGTTCAGACTGGGCTATAAGGCCGAGGAAGCAGCCCTGATTCTGCGCAACAGCCCCGAAGTGGTGCGCAAGCACTACATTCGACTCCAGCAGGAAGGCGTCAGGCAAGACGCTATGAACCGATTCGAGCAGGCATACATGGAGCAGGCGACGGAACCTGTTGCACAGTCGACAGGTTCTGGTGTGCAACAGCTTCAGTAGACCCGCGTAAACAGGCCCTCCGGACGATTGTGGAAAACTACTTCAACTACTTCACCGAGATCGAGGAGCACTTTCAGAAGTGCCGCGGGACAGGGTTACTGCTGTCTACCCTCGATTGGGCATTGATCGAGACGTGGAAGGATGCTGGCGTGCCTCTCGAAGCGGTTCTGCGCGGCATTGATACAGCCTTTGAAAAATACGAGCAACGCCGGTCCCGAACCCAGAAGGTGAATAGCCTTGCCTATTGCGCGCAAGCCGTGCTCTCGGCCGCCGAGGAAATGAAGCAAGCCGCCGTCGGTGCGCAGCGGGAAGACGAGCCCGGTCGAACTCTGGGCTTCGAGCCGGCCAGCATTGCTGAGTTCTTTCGCCGCAATGCAGTTAGTGTGGAATCCGCTGATGTGCCGGAATCGGGCGCCGTCTCCGCCAAAGCCATCGCCGAGGAGACTGCCCGCGCCTTGCGCGAACTGGCCGATCAAGTGGAGAACGATAAAGACTCACAGCGCCTGGAGCAACTCGAGCGCCGCCTGACCGTGCTGGAAGAAAAGTTATTCGCGGTCCTGCTCGCGGCAACTCCGGAGGGAGAGATTATGACCGTGCGCACCGAAGCCGATCGGGATCTGGCCGCCTACCGCGGCAAAATGCCCAGCGCACAAATCGAGCAGCTGCACCGGCAGTATATCCACAGGCGACTGCTGGAGAAATATGGCCTGCCACGACTCAGTTTGTTCTACATGTAGTGCTTGTCGACACATACGACTTTTCCTCGTAGGTCCCAGCCGGCGCACAAGTGGGATGCTGAAACATTCCACTGCCGACGCGCCATCCAGCACTATCGTCCCTCCCTAGAATGGCCCGGACAGAATCTTTTCTGGATTCAGGAAGAGGTTTCGCAGGGGCTGACTGCCGTACCCAAGGAACGCCGGTTCCTCGGTGACATAAAATGAATCTCTTGGAGCTCAAGATCGAAAAATTGGTCTATGGCGGAGACGGGCTGGCACGCATGCCCGCTGACGAGGGCGGCCATGGCAAACGAGTTTTCATTCCGTTTGTTCTTGGCGGAGAGAAAGTTGACGCCAGCCTGTCAGAGGAGAAGCCAGGATTCGCTCGCGCCGCTTTAGACCGCATCGTCGAACCTTCTCCTTACAGGGTACAAGCCCGGTGTCCATACTTCATGCATTGCGGCGGGTGCCACTACCAACACTCCAGCTACGAGCATCAGTTGGAGATAAAAGCTTCCATTTTGAGGGAAAATCTTCGACGGATCGCCAAGCTGGAGCTCAAGCCGGAGCTCCAGATTCATCCTTCACAGGCATGGAACTATCGCAATCGCACGCGTCTGCGAGTGCGAGCGGAACCGCAATTCGCCCTGGGTTACAACCGGTTTGGCTCGCGGAAGCTGGAGCCGATCGACGAATGCCCGATCAGCTCGCCACTCATTAATCGTGCCATTCGAGCCACCTGGAGCCTGGGCCGCCAAGGTCGCATGAACGCCGCAATCCGTGAAATAGAGTTCTTCGCTGACAGGAGTGATTCCGGACTCTTGCTACAGGTTTATATCGAGAACAATATTGAGAAGATTCGTGCGCAAGCACTTGCCGAGGAACTTCGGACAAGCCTTCCTGCGATTATTGGAGTCGTCTTATTCCCCACCCCACAGGCAAAATCCGCCTCCAAGGGCGAGGGGCCAGTCCTGGCGAGCGCAGGGGCAACTGCGCTGGAGTATCAGACCGAGAAAACGAAATATCGCGTTAGCGCAGGATCCTTCTTCCAAACCAATCGCTACCTCATCGACGAGTTGATTCGTGTGGTTGCAGCCGGCCAGTCGGGAGGAACCGCACTGGATTTGTTTGCGGGGGTCGGATTGTTCTCCGTGGTCCTCGCCGATCGATTCGATCGTATTGTGGCGATCGAATCGTCACCGCCGGCCTTAAATGACCTGGCGTCGAATCTTCCCGAAAACGCAAAGGCGATTGCAGCAGCCGTTGAGTCTTATCTGACTCGGGCAGGTAAAAAGGCCGCCGCCGACCTTATCGTGGTTGATCCCCCGCGGGCTGGGCTGGGACACAAAGTAGTTGCTGACTTGGTAGGGCTTCGGGCGCCGCGACTGACCTACGTTTCCTGCGATCCGGCAACTTTGGCTCGCGATCTGGTCCCCCTGCGTGCGGCTGGATATGACGTCGAGCAGGCGCACCTGCTGGACCTGTTCCCGCAGACGTTCCATCTGGAAAGCGTTTTGCATCTGGTGAAAGATAGTTAGCACGCGGCAATATGATTGTCTTCGAATGAGAGTTCATGTTCGAGCAAACAACTGGTTGCTCATGGCAGACGATGGGAGTGGCGCCCGTCGATTCAATCGGTCCGGACCTACAAAATCGTCAGCCATTCGGCCGGTCCCCCCGGCCTCGATTTCGTCGAGGCTCGGTAACATTTTTTCAACAATGGCGACACAAAACACGGTCTTTTCAGGAACCGTGACACGGATTTGCTTGAATTGTGGCATCCCGACAGCAGCATTCTCTAGATTCCAGACGTGCCATTTTCACTTGGTCTGGCAACCCAAAATACGGGAAAAACTATGGGTCCCGGACTGTGCAGGAACCTGCTCGGGAGCTATTGAAAGTGGGCCATCTCGATCCCCACCCCACTTCCACTTCGCAGGAACTATTCGCCCCGGTTCATGCAAACAGTGCCGGAATCTCCTTTGGAATGGATAACCCGTTTGCTCATTCCCGGTATCGGGGTTTCGAACGGTTGGAAGAGGCTGTAGTCAAGTGTCCCGGACCCATCGGAACGGACGGACCAGGTTTTTGAGGAAGGGAATCCATTAGCCCGGCTCTTCGCTAAGGTCAATTTCTGCGGTCTCGTCTGATTGCCGATACGACTCGATGATCCGGCGAGCTTCATCTGCTTGGTCTTCTCGCACTAGAACCACATTTCCTCCCACCCCGGGATACATGTTTTGAGCTGCATCCGTAGAAGTTACGTCATTATCGATTCCGTTGGCTTCAAGCAGACCACTCACGACCAGCGCTTCTGACTCGCGTTCTGCATCGAACACTCTGACCAGCTTTTCGTTGGGATCGGGACGATTCTGGGCTCCCGTTCCCATAGAATTCTCCGCCATAACATCCCTCCCCCCGCCAGTGTTGGCTAGTCCCGATTGTAACTCTCTCGAGAGCGATGTGGACGTACGGTTACACGATTCCTGCCCGGTAACGGAAGTGCCACTCCCCGAGGCAGTTGCGGCGGACAATCGGCGACAATAGGCCGAACAGATGAGGCGCAACGCAGTTCTGTTGTGTCACATCTAATTCTTGGTTGGGTGTGGCTGATCCGTGTCCGAGGGGGGCTCTATGGAGAACTCGAAACGAACTGACGAGGCAGCGAACCTGACGGAAGCCGAGGAGGAAGCTAGAAAAATTCGCCGGCTGCAGGTGATGATGAGCATGGTCATGTCAGTGATCAGCCAGGATCCGGATCTTACCATCGAAGAAGCCTCCGAGATGGCCGCCAACACCAAGCGCGCCGCCTTAGCCATGTTCCCGGACAAAGAGTTCGCCTACGACATTCTCTACAAGCCTCGTTTACAGCGCCTCATGAACGAGCGTTTTCGCATTCAGTAGTCGCCCCGGACCGCATTGACCATTCTTCTCGGGCGAGACTAGACTTCCTGGCAATGAGGGGTTTTCCATGAAATATCTGGGCTGCGCACTCCTTCTATTCCTCTGCTCAGTTCCGGCAATCTCCGATGAGGGCCAACATCACGAAGTCCTCACACCCGAGCAGATAGGGACCGTCGACTTTCCCATCTCCTGCGCGGCCTCGGTCGAGAAGCCGTTCGAGCGAGGGGTGGCGCTGTTGCACTCATTCTGGTATGAGGAAGCGCAAAAAGAATTTGAAGGCATTCTGCGCCAAGATCCGCAATGCTCAATGGCGTATTGGGGCACTGCTATGAGCCTTTGGCACCAGCTGTGGAACCATCCCGACGCGAGCACCATCAAGAAGGCGAACGAAGTCCTGGGCCACGCCCCGAAAGCCAAGACGCCGCGTGAGCGGGATTACCTCGAAGCCATCGCCACGTTTTACGCCGGCTCCGATCACCTCAATTACCAGCAGCGCGCCACTGCCTGCTCGAATGCCATGGAGCAGATCTATCAGAAATATCCCGATGATCGTGAAGCCGCGGCGTTCTACGCCCTGTCTCTGCTCGCATCCGAGCCGGACAATGACACGGAAAATGCGAACCGCAAGAAAGCGGCCGCCGTTCTGGAGAAGTTGTTCGCCGTCGAGCCGGATCATCCTGGTGTCGCCCATTACTTGATCCACAGCTATGACAAACCGGAGTTGGCACCCCTGGGACTTCCCGCGGCTAGGCGCTACGCCCAGATCGCACCCGCAGCTCCTCACGCCCTGCATATGCCTTCCCACATTTTTGCCCGGCTCGGGCTATGGCAGGACGACATCGATTCCAACCTTGCATCAATTGCAGCCACCCGCAAGAACGCCGCCATGCACCTGGGCGGAGAAGGTCATCAGTTCCATGCGATTGGATTTCTGGTGTACGCATATTTGCAACTGGGGCGAGATGAGGACGCAAAGCGCGTCATTGAGGAAGTCAGGAGCATGCCGCCAATGCACGATATGTACGGCGTTGGGTATGATCCGCGAATTTCTATTCTAGCTGATTCCGAATCCAGCTATGCGCTGGAACGTCGCCAGTGGTCCGACGCGGCGAGACTTAACCCGGTGGAAGGTGCGGAAGCGGGAGAGCGGGCGATTACCTACGCGACGCGCGGGATCGGCGCTGCTCGCA
>JBPYDQ010001089.1:0-8236 GCA_051986135.1 Terriglobales bacterium
ATGGCCCTCGTCGAACCGGGGGATGAGGTGCTCTATCCCGATCCCGGCTTTCCCGGCTATTCCTCGATTGTGCTCGGCTTGGGCGCTAGTTCGGTCGGGTTTTCATTGAGCGAAAAAAATGATCTCCAACCCGATCCGGACGAAGTCGCCGCGAAGATCACGCCCCGCACGAAGATTCTAATCACCAATTCGCCGGGTAACCCTACCGGAACTGTCTACACCGACAAAGTGCAGCGCCGGCTTGCGGAATTGGCGGTTAAACATGACCTGTTTGTCGTCTCCGACGAAATCTATGCCCGCATCATCTTCGGCGCCGATTACATGTCGATGCTCGCATATCCCGGCATGCAAGAGCGCACCTTGATCATTGACGGTTTTTCCAAGAGTTTCGCTATGACCGGCTGGCGTCTCGGTTACACCATTGCACCGTCTTATGTTGTTCCCGCACTCGACATGCTCACCGTGAACAGCTACACCTGCAGCGCCGAATTCACGCAGTATGCCGCTCTGGCAGCGCTACGCGATAGGGAAGGTGCAACCCCGCGCATGGTGGCCGAGTTCGACAAACGCCGCGAACAGTTTATTCGCGATCTGAATCGCGTGTCCGGATTCCGCTGCCGGCCGCCCGAGGGAGCATTCTACGCGTGGGTCAACATTGAGGGCACCGGCATGGCGGCCGAAGCAATCTGCGAGATCATGCTGGAGGAGGGTGGCGTGGCTGCCATCCCCGGCGCCGCGTTCGGTGCCCAGGGCAAGGATTACGTCCGTTTCTCGTTTGCCTCCTCAACGGCAACCCTAGAGGAAGCAGTCGAGCGCATCATGAAAGTGTCGGCGTTCTGGCAGCAAACGCCAGCGGGAATATCGAAGTCGAGCAATTAGCACTTGGCATTTTCGATCTAGGCCGGCAGTAGTGGCGGCGGGAGCGGAAACTTTGAGAGCGAAATGCCTAGTGCCAACTGCTAAGTTGTCGCGGAGTACTAAATGGCTCAATTCGGAAATCTTTGCCTCATCCTGTTGGCTAGCTCTGCGCTCGGAGTGGGCCAAGCTCGTCCCTTTCCCGGCCCCGATCTTCCCTTAACCTACAACCATCTGTTGGCACAAATCGAAAAAATCGCCATTTTTGATCACCATGCCCATCCCGGATTCGCCGACGATCCCGACGTTGATGCCATGGCAGCACCTCCTGGTAGTTCCGCCCTGCGGGAACGCGATACCAATCCGGAGCTGATTGCCGCCGCCCAAGCCTTGTTTGGGTATCCCTACGCTAATCTGGCACCGGAACATGCCTCATGGCTGGTTCAGAAGCGTCGAGACTTGAAGATGCAATACGGCGGCGTGGCCTATTTCGACATGATCCTTGACAAGCTCAATATCGAGCAGTCGGTTGCCAACCGCGCGATGATGGCCGACTACCTCGATCCCAAGCGCTTCGTGTGGGTCTTCTTCGCCGATTCGTTCATGTGGCCCTTCGATAACAGCCAAATGCGCTCGCGGAATGGCGATGAGCAAGTCTATATTCCACTTCAGGAGAAGATGCTCCATCGCTGGATGCAGCAGGAAAACGTATCCAAGCTACCGGCGGACTTGGGGGAGTATCTCTCGTTTGTGAGCCGCACTCTGGAGGACAACCAGAAAAAAGGCGGGATTGCCATGAAGTTCGAAGTCGCCTATTTCCGCACCACAAAATTCGGCGATCCACCCCGCCCAGAGGCCGAAACCATCTACCACAAATATGTCGGCGGTGGCGTGCCTTCTCCTGAAGAATACAAGAGCTTTCAGGATTTTCTCTTCCGCTACTTGATTCAAGAAGGTGGCCGCCTTCATCTCCCGATTCATATCCACTCCGCGGTCGGCATTGGCGATTATTTCAGCCTGAGCGAAAGCGGAATTATGAACCTTGAAAACATCCTCCGCGACCCCCGCTACACCGATACCACCTTCGTCATGATCCATGGCGGTTACCCCTTCGAGCGGGAGGCGATCTGGCTGGCAGCCCGTAAAAATGTCTACCTGGATTCCTCCTATCAGGAACTCGCCATGTATCCCTCCGAATTCAAACGGTCGTTGAAGCAGTGGCTGGAAACCTTTCCCGACAAGATCACGTTCGGTACCGATTGTTTCCCGTACAATGAAGTGCTCGGTGCCGAAGAGAGCTATTGGCTGGGCGTCGAGTCTGGGCGTCAGGCCCTGGCGGCGGCTCTGGCCGAGATGGTCTCCGAGCACGAGGTCACGGAAGAGAAGGCGCTCGAAATGGCGAGAGCATTTTTACACGATACCGCGGTAAGTCTTTATCCAGGGAAGGTCCACTAAGATGCGAAAGATGAAGTCAGCGATGCGGGGCAGAAGGGACAAGGCGGGAACCACTCCCGTGGCACGAGTTGGCGAGAGCACTCTGTTCCGGCAGCAGGGCGTACCCAAGCGCCGGGCCAAGGCTGAATTGAGGCATATTCCCTGGGATTCGGTGGAACTGGAGCAATTGAATCCGCTGCTGCAGCGCCAATTTGTGGTCGGCCGCGACATCATGGTGGCGCGTGTGCTGCTGAAAAGAGGCTGCATCGTTCCCGAGCACCGGCATGTCAACGAGCAGGTTACTTACATTCTGGAGGGTGCGCTGAGGTTTTGGGTCGACGGCAAGGAGATTGTCGTGAACGCCGGTGAAGTCCTGACGATCCCTTCCAACATGCCGCATAAAGCCGAGGCTCTGGCAGATACAGTCGATCTGGATGTGTTCACCCCTCCCCGTCGAGACTGGATGGAGAAGGACGACCGATATTTGCGTTAGCAGCGCCCGTCTCGAGGCTTCGTAGCCGCGCGCCCGGCCTAATTGCCACCATGGGACGCGCGACCGCGGGTCTGGAGGCCGAAGCTACCCTCATCAAGCGCGTGAACCATCAGGGCACATCCCAAGAGTTTGCTGCAGCCGCTCCCAAGCTACGCTGCATTTCCTGTGGTCGAGTCTCGGACCGTGCTGGGCAGACATTCCGCTGCCCCGAATGCGGTGACCTGCTCGAAATTGCTTATCCCGACTGGAAGACAACGGAGCTAGCCCCCTCTTCTGCCCACCTCAAGGCGCTCTGGCGAAACCGCAAGACGTCACCTCACGCCGCTGACCAGAGCGGCGTCTGGCGTTTTCGTGAGTTGTTGCCCGGCCTCGGCAGTCTAGATTCAGCGGTTACTCTGCGCGAGGGGAATACCCCGGTTTATAAGCTCCAGCGTTGCGCACGCCTGGCTGGCGTCGACGCCGTCCTGACCAAACATCAAGGCATGAACCCTACCGGTTCCTTCAAGGACACCGGTATGACGGTTGCTACCTCGTTCGCGAAAGAAGCCGGGTTCGTCTGGGTTGCATGCGCCTCAACCGGCAACACCTCGGCCTCAATGGCCGCCTACGCTGCCCGTGCCGGGATGCAGGCCCTCGTGCTCATTCCCCAAGGGAAAATCTCCTGGGGCAAGCTTGCGCAGGCGCTCGACTACGGCGCGCTGACCTGTCAACTACGCACGGATTTCGATGGTTGCGTGCGCGTCCTGAACGAGGTGGTCCTGCGCATGCCCGTCTACCTGCTTAATTCCGTAAATCCCTATCGCATCGAAGGACAGAAAACTGTCGCCATTGAGCTGGTGGAACAGCTCAACTGGGAGGTTCCGGACCACATCATTGTCCCCGGCGGAAACCTGGGCAACTCATCGGCGATCGGCAAAGCTCTTCTCGAAATGAAGGAGCTTGGACTGATCTCGCGTTTGCCAAAACTGTCCGTCATACAGGCCGAAGGCGCGAACCCGCTAGTACGAATGATTCGCAGCAAAGGGGAACATCTGGTTCCTGTCGAAGCTGAAACCGCGGCCACTGCCATCCAGATTGGCAATCCGGCGTCCTGGAAGAAGGCCCTCGGTGTTCTCCAAGCGACCGGAGGTGCAGTTGAACAAGTCAGTGAAGTTGAAATCGCGCAGGCTAAGGCCGAGATCGGTTCGGAGGGCATCGGGTGCGAACCCGCCTCGGCCGTCACTTTGGCGGGCTTGAAGAAACTAGCGCGGCAGGGATTCATTAAGCCGGCCGAAACCGTCGTGCTGATCCTGACCGGCCATCTTCTCAAAGATCCAGAATTCACCCTGAAATTTCATCGTGGCGAGTTGTTCGCGGGCGGCAAGGACGATAGCGTGGGGTCCCGATTACTTTCCTATCAGCGCCCTCCAATCGTTCTTGATGCCAGTGCCGACGCCGTTCTTGCCGCGCTCGACCAGGTGGAAAATTCCTGAATGCCTGCCGCCGAGCGCCCAGAGAAAGATCGGAGGAAGCGGGTCGAAATAACTCTGCCCGCCACTTCCGCAAACCTCGGGCCAGCCTTCGATACAGCTGCGTTGGCGTTTCGTCTTTACTTGAAGATCGCGGCCGAGCCGGCCGCGGAATACTCGGTCACGGCGCGCGGCCGTGATGCCGATATTTGCGGCGCCGCCGAAGACCACCTCATCCTCAACACCTATCGCGAAGTCTTGCAGGACGAGCAAAAGCCGATGGTGCCGATAGCCCTTCGAATCGACAATAAGATACCCATCGGCAAAGGTTGTGGTTCCTCCGCTGCTGCCCGCCTTGCTGGTATCGCCTTGGCCGTGCATTTTGGCGGCCTGCGCTGGGACGATACGCAGATCGTTGCCGAGGCCTCTCGCCGTGAACATCATCCCGACAACGCTGCCGCTTGCTGGATGGGTGGCCTGGCTATCGCTCGCATGGCTGCCGATGGGGAAGTCCAGTTCGTGCGGTTCATGCCAAAAGGAAAGTGGCCTCTGTTGTTGGTTGTTCCCGACCAGCCCCTTTCGACCGAGCAGGCCCGTCGCGTTCTCCCGCCGCAATACTCTCGTCAGGATGTGGTCACCAACGTGCAGAACTCGATGATGCTGCTCGCCGCCTTTGTCCAGGGGCGCCATGACATTGTTTCGGCGGCGCAGGAAGACCGTATTCACCAACCTTATCGCTCGTCGCTTTGTCCCCTGCTGCCTGCCATCCAGGAAATTTCAGGAAATTCGGGTGTGCTGGCAGCCGCCCTCAGCGGCGCGGGACCATCGGTTTTGATTTTCTTGGATCCGAAGCGCTCGCGAGAGCGCATCCTGGCGCGTGTGCGAAGTCATCTTCGACGGCACAATCTCAACGCAGATCTGATCGAAACCGCGATCGCCGGACCAGGAGCCCGCGACCGGATCGTTCGAAGAACCTAAATCAGCTGGCAGGTTCTGACTTTGCCCTCTAGGTCACCCGGTTCGAGGCAGACAGTTTCGCGCGAAGCAGGCAATCGTTCAATGTTAAGGGCCGCTCTACTGCGCGGAGTTTAAATGTCGGGTTCCGTGCCGCGTGATTTTCCTTGTCGGCGCGGATTACATTCGGCAGGGATGAGATTCATTGGTGGGCACGGCAGAATGCATCTTGCCAATGTCGTCGGTTGACATACTACCCCCCCTTTCGAAGGGCCGCCGAGAGAAGCCTGGAATAGGCAAGGATGAAGAGCAATCAGTCTCAATCTCCCTTGGCTCGTTATGGTGAAGTTAGCCGGCGGACAAGTTCAGCTTAAAGGGTGCTTTCGAGCCGAATCGAACGGTTGCCGCTGGTTAATCACGAGCAGGGCGGGGCTGGAGAAAATAGCTTGTCTCCCCGGTAGGAGTACCGACCTCCCATTCCGATGGAAGGAGATTGTCGGGCGAACCAGGAGAACAGCACTGCATCCTGTGGATGATAAGTCGTCCCATACAACGTAACCGTAAACGACAGCCGAGGGAAGACCTCGATCGGATCGCCCACTTCCAAAATGTTTGCCGCGCAAGCGGAGGATCCCGGCAGCGCCCAGGAGGGCACCACATTGCTGAGGAAAGGATCGCTGTACCACTCAGCAACTTCATGGCTCAGGGCAGTGATGTCCTCGAGTGGAGCATCGAAGATTTTCGGGTCGTTATAACTGGCCCATACGAATGTGTGCAATTGGGTGGAATCGGCCTGGGCCGACACTAACCCGCTGTGGAACCCCACAATGCAGCACTTTCCCGGATTGCCCACGAACAAAAACGTATTTTCAGTAACAAAGACGGTCAGCGCGTGGGGGTCAAGTTTCAGATTAGCCACCAATGCTCGCAGCTGTGCCGTAAACCAGTCAATGTCGATTAATCCCACATGCGCTTTGGAGTGCGATCCGGTGAACTCCAGGCCCTTTTCCGGTGGGACGATCAGGTATTGCGTGGCTAACACAGCAGGCTGACCAAGCAGAACATGCCAGTTGGGGCTCTTGTCTTCGACTACTTTGTAGAACGACGCCCGATATACCGCATCCGCGTACTGGGTGAAACCAGCCTGAGAATCGAACGATTGAAAGATCGGCGAGTCGATGATGCTTTGTACCCTGGTCGACCCATCCAGCCGCGCGCCGTTCGAAAAGCTTAAGCTGATGGGCACGATGCTGGTGGGAACCACCGTGGTCGCCGATCCCGCTGCCGGATCAGTTCCGACCATAGTGTAAGGAAAGGTCTTGCCCTTTCCCTTGACTGCTGAGCGGAACGAGCTGCTCCAATAGGGGATCGTGTTCAGCGCTTTAGCAAGAACTCTGTTCTGACTGGCTTCACCCGAGGAGCCTCCCAAGGGCCGGGTTGAGTAGAGCGGTTTCCCGATCCCATCCCCGGATACTGCCTGGCCCGCAGCCGCCGCTACCGCCATGAGACAGATTACCCAGATCGCGAGAATTCGATTCGTGCTCATTGGAAAGCTATTCTTTGTGGCTGAACCTGAGATGAGGATCGTGGTCCGAACGTTCTCATGGTCGCATAATTCCCGGAGTTTTCCTAGGGGAGAGAAGAGGGCCAGCCCCGAGACCGGCCCCAATCAAGACTTCGATTGGCGGCCGGCCCCAGGAATAATGCCAATCGCGTTAACGCTCATGGCCGCTATGTCGGGTAGACGAGTTCTTGGCAACTTTACGATTTCCTCCTTCGTCTTAAGGAAATCTGGTCCCTACTCCCCACCCAACTCCGCCGATTCCCTTTTCCCCTGGAACTGCTGTCTCGATCATATAGTTCGCCGGTATAAAAGGATCGCAGCGCGGCCGAATAGCGTCGGTTTGCTGGATTAGACCGCAACTGATTGCAGCTCAAGCACTTCGAGTTGAAGCGAGCGGGAAACGTAGTGCTCGGGCGCCTAGGTGAAGGGCCTTTCGTCTCCAAACTTACCCGTCGTGAGCTACTCAGAAAATGTAAAACCTGGCTTGCTACTGTGGTACGCCGAACGCTGTCTGGTTGGCACGACGGGCTGCGCCGAGAAAACAAACACTCGACCGCAGAGGTCTACGAGCCGCGCTCAAAGCTTGTCGGCAGGTTCCCAAAATCGCTCGAGCACGCTGTCGTGGTTCCGGTTCAAGTATCGATTCTGGGTGATCAAGCAATTCCAATTCGAGGTTTACGAGAGCTTTGCGAAAAATCGAGTCGGTCGAACGGGTGGAAGAAGCGAGACGATGCGCGCTGGCTGAGTCGGAACAGCGCATCCCAGACACCGACGAGCGGATGGGGAGCGCAAATAAGGCAAGTAGGACCAGACGGCTTCTACCCGTTACAACCAGTATGGTTCCCCACACAAGAACGCCCCGGTCCCGCACAGAGGGTATGTCGGTCAAACAGCAGCTTGCACCTTGCTGTACAATACCTCTTAATCCCTGGGGCGAATTCCATGTTTGCACATCCAATCGTATTACTCGCGGTCGCTTTGACTGCGCTGATTGTTTTGTTTTTGGCCTACCGCTCAGGCCAGCCAAAGTAGGAGTAGAAAAAGTTTCTTCTCAGGTAGGCGCGCCACCAAGCCCGTCGATATCAGTGGCTATCGATTAGGTGTCGAGTGGGCGGGTGCTCTGGATGTTGCGGTGGACTTTATAGAGCGATCTATATCCCATTCGGATAATCGAACAGTTAGTTGTCTACGGCTGATGTCGGGGTAGGGGAAATCCTAGGGGTTGCTGGGGGTTGTCCCTGCTTTGGCCAGCAATCGCTGGGCACGGGCACGCGTGACGTTCATGACCGAGGGGTCGGCAGCGATCTTTGTCAGGATAGGGGCAACCGCCTCGACTTCCACAAGGACGTTTTGATTGGCTTGCTCTTCCATGCCCTTGAGTTGTTCATCGAGCGCGAGCTTCTGATAGTGGTAAGCTTCTTCGAGGCGGCGGCCGTACTCCAGCGTTGTGCTTAAACCCTGAAAAAGAGCTGTGAGCTGTTGGACGGT
>JBPYDQ010001090.1:0-4496 GCA_051986135.1 Terriglobales bacterium
CGGTTCCCAAGTCTACGACATCGCGGCCTTCAGGTATTGCGGCGGGTTCATGCCCAGCCCCACTCCAGCCGGAGTCCCTGTGCTGATGATGTCGCCGGGGAGCAGCGTCACGAACCGGCCGACATAGTTGACTAAACACAGGCTAGACACATCAAAGATTACCTCGCTGATGGAACCAAACTGACGCAGAACTTCATTGACCATAAGCCAGATGCCCAATTGATGGAAGTTGCGGCCGAGACAGATGATTTTGCTTGGCCAAGCCGGACGGAAGCGGGAGAACTTGGGAGACGGGAGTGCGTTTGCTCACGAGCTAAGTCTTGAGCCGCGAGCTTCCATCATTTCCGAAAAATGCTTCGTGATAGTCGGAAACGAAACCGTGAACATCGAGACGCGTTCGTCATCCAAAGGATTCCGGAATTCTGTTTGCCGGGCCGGCCAACCCGAATCAGTTTTATGGTTCCACTTGGTTCGGATCACATTGTCTGGCAAGTCCTTGTTACCTAAAGTCAGTTATGGTGTCGGGTCATTTTGCTATTTTCGTGCGCTCTGTTGCGCTGCAAAGCTCTTGTCCTACGCACGTCGTGCATTAGTTTTGTTAGAGGATGCTGTTGGCTGCGCGTCGGTGCGCATTTCGTCAGGATCAAAATCCGTTGCTTTGAAACGGCAGCGAAGTTTCCCACGCGCAGTTCGAACCACGAGCGATCAGTCTGCCTACTCTTCTCGTTCGATCAAGTGAATGAAACGAACCGAAGGTGAAAGAGGCTGTAGTCGATTTTGTGTCGGCAAAAGCACTAAAGATCAGAAAACGCCAACAGCGTTCACACAAACAGCGCGGCGGCAAAGTAAGGGGTAAAACTTTAGTTTTTCTGGTTGTTTGCGCAGCTGCAAAGACTCGAAAAGAGGCCGCGCACATCATGGCGCCTGCGTCCCACTCGAACTCGGACGCTCCTCAGACCGGTGGTTCGGGGCGACGCCTTGGAGGATCATCATGCGAAACCGATTGCAGGTGAGGTCAACTCACCTCAGTGTCTCGATGTTGATATGCGCGTTTGTGGTGTTTTGCGCACGGCCCTCTCTCGCCCAACAGAATAAAAACAATCTTGACTGGCGATACCACGGAAACACTCTTGACAATCAACGATTTCAGGACGTCGACCAAATCAATCCTTCCAATGTCGCTCAACTAAAGCCAGCGTGGATCTTCCACACGGGTGTTAACGGCGACCCAAACATGTCAATGGAAATGACCCCTGTCGTTGTCAATGGCGTGATGTATATTCCCACCGGAGACGACGATGTATTTGCAGTGGATGCCGCGACCGGCAAGCAGATCTGGGCCTATCATCCGACGGACATGCCTGCGCCGTCGACGCTTCCTATTTGCTGCAACAACGACAACCGGGGAGTGGCGGTAGGCAATGGAAAGGTTTTCGTCGCGCGACTCGACGCCACGTTGGTGGCCTTGGATAGAGACACCGGTCAAGTAGTCTGGAAACAAACCGTCGACCTGCCGAGCAACGGCGCTGCCATGACGATTGCTCCGCAAATCGTCGATAACATGGTGGTTGTTGGCGTTTCGGGCGCCGAATTCGCGGTGCGCGGTCATGTGGATGCCTACAATCAGTCAAACGGTAAACTTGTGTGGCGTTTTTGGACCACTGAGCCCACTACGTGGCAGGGTAACTCGTACCTTACTGGTGGAGCGTCGGTTTGGGGAACCCCCAGCTACGATCCTGAGCTCCATATGCTGTATTTCGCCACCGGTAACGCCTTCTCCTGGCCTTATGTCGGCAATCAGGCGGGATTGAACCTCTACTCGGCGTCGATTGTAGCGCTCGACTCAACGAACGGGCAGTTCAAGTGGTATTTCCAATTTGCCCACCATGATCAGTGGGACTTTGACGGGCCGCAACCGACAGTGCTGCTGGACCTGAATGGCACTCCGGCCATTGCCCACACTTCGAAGACGGGATACACCTTCATCCTCGATCGCCGCACCGGCCAGTCGCTCTTCCCATATTCAGAGGTGCCAGTTCCCCCGACCCCGCCGGATGCGGCTTTCCAGCATCCCTGGCCAACCCAACCTGTATCGTCGATTGAATCCCTGCTCGAACACTCGGCTGAGCTCCCGCTCCCTGCCGGCTACACCGCTGCTCCAATGTGGACAACGATGCAACCAACGCCACTGGTTTACCAACCATGGGCGGATGGAGTGGAATGGCCTCCCGCGGCTTACAGCCCGCGGACCCACTTCCTCTATTCGCATGCCCGTTATTCGCCTCTTGATGTTGGGATTACAAATGACCCGGCGAACGATGCGTTGTGCCCAGGTGGGCCGTGCACATTTACGGGAACCTTCTTCGTACCCGGCGCGACGGCTCACGGCGTTTACGGAGCGATCGATACACGTACGGGAAAGATCGCCTGGCAGGACCACACGACTCCAGGGATTAATCCCGGCTCCGGCATAGGAGTAGCCGGCGACCTAGTCTTCTTCGGCGAAAGCCAGGGGCTCCTCCATGCCGCGGATGCAAGTACCGGTCAGATCCTGTGGACCTTCGATGCATCAACGGTGCCCAATGCGGGTGGGGCAAATGGCTCTCCAGCCTTTTACGTCATCAACGGAAAAGAGTACGTGGCGTATGGCTTCGGCGGCGAGCCCGGTGAAGGCCCCGGTGTGCTGGGCGACGTGGTCATCGCCTTCGCGCTTGGGGGTGGTGCCAATTCCGGGGTGGCGGTGACCAACCATCCGAGTCAGGTAGGATCGCCGGCGGTGCCACCGCAAACCCGGCGGCTTAAGCGGCTTAAACAGTGAACGGCATTGAGTCCATCGTCAAGGCATTTGTGTTGGGGATGTCCGGACGGGGGCAAACTTTCCTGCGACCCTGGTGGAAGATGCGATTATCGCGTTTCTCACTGCTACCGTGATCCGCTGCGGCGGGGCCACTCGCCTCCAAAGCGGCAACTCGAGCGAGAGTTCTCAACGAGTGAAGAAAGGAGGCTTCCTATGGAGTGGGTGCGACCGGATTTTGAAGAGATTTCACTGGCATGCGAGATCAACTCTTATGCTGAGGCAACACTGTAGTCTGCGATCTCGTCGGGTGCTCGGGCTTCTGCATCTGCGGGAGCTCGAGCTACTTCACATCTTCGCGACGGCTTCCATCAGACGGCTGCCGCGGGAGCAAGACACATTCTCTGAGCCGGGTGGTGGGTTGCGGAGGACCGATGGAAATTCAGGTTGCGGCAGATGAAGCTGCTGTTCTGACTGCCGGCGAACTTGCGTCACGGCTGAAGGGGATTGGTGCGGAGCGCTATCACCACCAGCACCCTTTCCACCTGCGGATGCATGACGGACGTCTTACGCCCGGGCAACTGCAGGCCTGGGCCCTGAACCGGTATTACTACCAGAGCATCATTCCTATCAAAGACTCGATCATTCTTTCGCGCGGGGCCGACGCGGAATTTCGCCGCGCCTGGCGAAAGCGGGTCATTGATCACGACGGCGACGGCACGAGTGAGGGTGGAATTCAACGTTGGTTGAAACTGGCGGAAGCGACCGGCCTCGACCCCGCGCAGGTTCGCGCGAGAAGCGGAATCCTTCCTGCCACCCGCTTCGCCGTCAACGAATACCTGAATATCGTTCGCAGCCGGTCGCTGGTGGAAGCGGTAGCCTCGTCTCTGACGGAAATGTTCTCCCGCGACCTGATCTCCCTACGCATCGAAAAATTGCAGCAGCACTACCCGTGGCTGTCGCAAGGCCTGGGCTATTTTAAGGCTCGCCTCACACAGGCTCCGGAGGACGCAGAGTTTGCTCTACGCTACGTCGCGGAAAATGCGGGCACCCGGGCCGAGCAGGAACTCGCCATTCAGGCATTGCGGGACAAGTGCGACATACTGTGGGCGCAACTCGATGCGTTGTATTTTGCGTACGTGGAGCCCGGTTGGCCTCCGCCGGGTGCTTTTCGACCCGAATGACGATACAAGCTCGAAGTGACGCCTCGCACCCGCGCCTCGGCATTGGCTGCCACCTGCGCAAACTCGAAAATGGGGACACCATACTCCTGCTCCCCGAGGGGATCCTGCGGCTTAAGGGAACGGCTGCGGAAATCATTGGGCTCTGCAACGGTGAACGCACGGTTGCGGACATTCTCCGTACGATGCAGGCACTATACCCGTCATCCGATCCACGGCAGATCGAACAGGAAATCGGGGCTTTTCTGAATCGTCTGCTCGAGCGGCGAGCGGTTGATTTCCTATGATAACCCCAGCCCCACTTGCGCTGATCGCGGAGGTGACGCACCGCTGTCCTCTACACTGCGTCTATTGCTCCAATCCCCTCGAACTGCAAACGCGGAGCGAGGAATTGCCCACCGAAACCTGGTCGCGGGTATTCGAGGAGGGGGCAGAGCTTGGCATGTTTCACGTGCATTTCACGGGCGGCGAACCGTTGGCCCGAAAGGATCTTGCCCAGCTCGTCTCCGTGGCCCACTCCC
>JBPYDQ010001091.1:0-3579 GCA_051986135.1 Terriglobales bacterium
GTCACGCTGTTCAGTAAGGTAAGTAACTGGTGGGAGCTGAGCGCACAAACCGTCCGCGACGCGGAAAGATTGCGGCACCGCCGGTCAATTTCTCTATCAGTGGCCGCCCGTATATCGCCATCAGCACCGGCTGCGGGGTCATTGTAGAGCGCTCGGTCCCAGAGCTTTACCCAGAAGCGAAAGGACGCTTGCCAACGGACGCTTCGGCGCTTTTCGTATTCGCACTGCCGTCCAACTGACGAAGGAGACCTGCAACTCACCTCGCGAGACTGTCGCCTAATAGGCGACCCTGCATCAGGACACCCACAAACCGTAGTCCCGGATTACTTGGGGCTGCTGCGAACGGCTGTTTGTGCAACATTCGCGTAAACGGAAGCTGACTCAAAGGCGTACCTCCGTCGGCATCTGAACTACGGTGAGGAAAGGTAGTTTCACAAATTGAGCCTATGGAAACATCTATTCTGTCTTTCTCTCCTCAGTCGCCGCCCACCCGCTAGCTTGTTGCCGTACGACATCCACGAGATTTCCCATGGCGAGGTTGACATCGATCAGGTGCAGGCCCCAGTTTGCAAGCACCTGTGGGCTGCCCAAATCACCGGTGATGTCAGCGACTCGTGGACTAGACGGATCGCTGTGCACAGTCACCTCGAGGTATGTCGCGTTCTCGTTAGTGGCGCAGCGCGCAGTTAGCATGCCGGGAAGACTCACCCACGGTGTCCCGACCGGGCGCTCCGGAACGACCCACGCCTTGAGTTTTGGCCTTTGCGGCAAATAGATCGTTTCGCCGGTAGCGTCGAGATAAGCACGCAGTTCCCCGCTGCCCCCGCCCAGGTCCGCCGGGTTCGTGCACGCAGCGACCATGCTCGAATTCGTGACCCTGCCAAACAATGTGTCCGCCGGCGGAGGGGAGGTCGATCGGAATGATGCGTACGTAATTATGCATCGGACTTCCAGGTTGCTATGGCAGAGCGGGAGGCGCTGAAAGCTTCCACCGACATCCTTTCCGCGCGGTACTGCCAAAGTCGTGCCAAGCAGGATGGCCGACACCATGCGAGAGCTGACTGGTTTGCCATCGATCTCATTGCGGATAAGTGCGGTGAGAATAAACGCGCCCTGTGAATGACCAATGAGTACGAAACCGCGTCCGTGATTGTCGTGCTCAAGATAGTAGTTCCATGCGTCACGAACATCGTCGTATTGGAGTCCGTGTTCAAACGCTGTAGGTGCGGCTCCGCTGGCCAGCAGTGGACGCAGTCCGGCTAGCGTGATTTGCCGGTACATCGGCGCGTAGAGACGGCAGACGGATCCGAAGCGCGCGAATTGTTGACGAATTACGTTGAGTTCGGCGGCATCCGGGTTCATGTCGCTGTTCGGCGTCGGGTCGGTGGACACGGTTGGGTACACGTAAAAGCAGTCGATTGGGGCTTTCGTGTTGGCGCTCCAGGTTTCTCGGGCAAAAGTGCCATTCGACGCGACGATGGTTGTGGTCAGATCCACGTCGCATGCCCCTTTCAGTCCTGGGCGACAGAGCCAAGAACCCAGAGCACTGTAATCGTTCGGCGAAACTGTTGTAGTGGGGATGCGCTGTAGCGCCCGTGCCGCTTCCTGAGACCTTAAAATTGTTGGGCAATACCCAGCCCCTGTTAACAGCAACAACGCCATTATCACTAATGAACGTCGCATCGAGATCTGCACCCGAACCTCCTGGGTGTACGTGAATGGATTCAGCTGGTCTTTATCAATTTTCGCTATTTGCTCGTCTTCGTTGCTTGCTGGGCTTCTTGTTGCCGGGCGCCGCGCAAGATGTCGGCCAGGGCGTAGTTTGCTTCGTGACATGCATATTCATACATGCGCTGATCGGTCGCTGGCCAGGTGTACTCTCCAGACCACGGGCGGTCCCACGTGTCCTGGTCTTCAACCGTGAAACGATAGAGAAGCGTTTTTTCGTCTACACGCCTGAGGCGCTCGACAACATGTAAGTTTTCAGTCGATCCACGAAAGCGCGTTTGGTCGGTGAAATTCGTTGTGTCAATAACGAGCGTATCCCCTTCCCAGTGACCAACCGAATCGCCCATCCATCGGCGGATGCTTTTCGGGAGATGTTGTGCGTTCATGCGCACGATGCGTGCATCGTGGATCATTTCGCTCAAAATCATGATCGAGTCTGGAGTTTGCACAATCTGATGCAGATCGTTGTAGAAATAATCGGGGAGCGCCGGCGGGCCGGAAGTCGAACCAAATCCGAGCAGACAACGCTCGCTAAGAGGTCGCTGCTCCGGGTTATCGTAGGCGCCTGGCGGCTCGGCCACTCCATCCTGGCGCTCGGCCGCACTGGAAGTTGGCGTAGCCCGCGCGGCTGCGATGCGTTTGAGGGCGGCTGAGTTGTAGGTTGGAACCTTGCCGTCGGGCGGATCGACGACGATGGATGTTCGAATTTGTCCATCGACTACTGTGTATGAGGCGCCCTGGTTGAGCCAAAAGCGATTGTAGCCACCGACAGCGCCGCCCCCGGCTTTCTCCAGAGCTTCAAAGAACGACCGGGGTGCGCTCGTATCTCCACCCACGGGTGGTGCTGCGCGATTTGGATCAGAAGGCTTGTTATCTTCTCCCCTTCGCGCGAGTTCCGCCTTCTCCAGGGCTTCAGCTTGATCCTTTGTGAGGGAGGGAGGAAGACCACGCTGTCGTTCGAGAGGTGTCATCGTAGCCAGATCATAGGTGCCCTGCAAATCCAGGTGTCCATCCGGCATCCGGCGAAGTGCAGAATTCGCCGCGGTGTTCTTGTCTTGACCCGCCATTGGATGGGGCGTGAGTGAAATCAAGACAACTGCCATCAGCACTGCGCCTGTGCTTGAAATGAATCGGTTCCGCATCTCACACCTCGTTGACTATTTGCTAAGCGGATGCTTTCGGTAGGGGCCGTATAAAAGTTCTTCCACAAATTCGGCGCACTTGAAATCCAGTAGTTGTGCGCTCTTTTCCTGGCGCCGATAGAGCGGCATGCTGATCTTCCATGAACGAGTGAACACGTCCGGATCTTCGATCGTCGCTTCGTATGAGATTACATCCGCACTGGTGCGCGTGTAGCGCTCCACAACGTGAAGCTTGTCACTGTGGAAATTACCGGCACGGTCAAACCAGGTTTGGTCATTGAAGCCGGTGACGTCAATTACTAACGTGGCGCCTTCCCAGTGACCTACCGATTGTCCCATCCAAGAGTCGGCCGGAGGGGGGCCAGGGTCCTTCAGATAGATGTTTCTGACGGCTCCTGCATATTCGTACACAAAAGTGATCGCGCTCGCGCTCTGCATAATCTGGAAGGGATACGGCATATAGGTCGCCCGAGGCACGCCCGGCAAATAGCATTTGATTTCTGGATCGAGATTGAGCCAGCCGTCCTGGTTCTGCTTCCGTTTCGCGAGTGCTTCAGGTTTGTAGGGAATCTCACCGCCTTCCACCACGCCAAGGCTGGGCGGCACGGCCCCGACCGCGCCTAGCTCTAGCACCGCTGCGGCTGGCACCGGACCATAAGGCCCGGGCCGAAGTGCCATTGCCGGACGCGCTACATGAGCTTCAATGTCA
>JBPYDQ010001092.1:0-8215 GCA_051986135.1 Terriglobales bacterium
TGATCGGCTCGAGAGAGGTACTGCTCCACATCCCGCTGCGGATCCACAATCACCGCTTCTCCCTCCGACCCCATCATGTAGGAAGCGTGCGCGAGACATCCCAGATAAAATTGTTCAAAGTACATAACTGCCTCTAACCTGCCGTCCTGAGCGAGCGCGCTTAGTAAAACCAGGTTGCGTTTCTTATCAGGTGTTGCCTTTTAGTGTGTTAAATCGGAAGCAAGACACCAGGTGATCATTCACCATTCCCACTGCTTGCATGAACGCATAGCAGATGGTGGACCCAACAAAGCTAAAGCCGCACTTTCTCAGGTCCTTACTCATTGCGTCGGATTCTTTGGTGCGTGCTGGAAGCTGCGTCAGAGAACGCCAGCCGTTCGTGCGTGGCATCCCCCCGATAAACTGCCAAATATATCGATCGAAACTGCCGCAGGCTTCCTGGACTGCCAGAAATGCCCGAGCGTTCCGAATCGCCGAGTCGATCTTGAGCCGGTTGCGAATGAGGCCGGCATCGTTGATGAGCTTGCTGAGTTTGCGGCGATCGTATTTCGCAATCACCTCCGGATCGAAGCCATCAAACGCAGCACGGTAATTTTCCCGCTTGCGCAGAATGGTGTCCCAGCTCAGGCCGGCTTGCGCCCCCTCCAGGATCAGGAACTCAAACAGCTTACGATCGTCGTGTTGAGGAACGCCCCATTCCTCGTCGTGGTAGCGGATGGACAGTTCATTCCGCGCCCACCCGCAACGAACGATCGGGCCCGGGGTTGCCGTTTTTGGCATGTTTACTCCAGCGATTTCGGATCCGACTTGTTCTTGGGGGAGTACTTGTTTAGCAGAGCTATCAATTCGTGCGCCGACACTGGCGGGCCAACCTGGCCCTCACGTACTATCTCCTTCGCGGTAAGCTCGCGGCCATAAAGTTTCCTGTTGGCCCGGTTGTCGGATCTCAAGGTTGAGCCTTCCAGAGAAATTCCCGCAAACAAACCCCGCGCCCGCGAGTAGGAAAGCATTTCGGCTCTCATGACCAAGTCGGTAGCGGCGTCAGCACTGCGACCCTTCGGTCCAGCCGCTGCCGAAATATCCGCGCCCAGCTTTACCTTGCTGCCCAGCAGCGATTGCGCGCCTCGTGGATTCATGACCAGGATCACGAAGTCAGTGGCCTGCCCGCCGAGCTGGAATCCAATATTACCGCCTTCTAAGGCATACAGCGCGGGGGCCGTCCACCGTCCGGTATAGTGCTGCCCGGAGCGGCACGTCATTACCCCCCGTCCATAGCTGATCCCCACCCCGAACGCGGCTTTCTTGACCGAAGGCAGGACAATCACGCATTCCGCCTTGTCGACCAGGTCCTTCGGAATGTCGTCCGGAATGTTCAGAATCTCCTTCAGAACCGTGCCGGCTTCCTTCACTCGGTCGGCTTCTTTTTCGTTGTCCGCGGCAAGCGCCGAAAACGGCAGCAGGGAAGTCGCCAGTAGCAAAACGAACCAAGTCTTCATGCCTCCTCCGGATGTGCAAAACGATACCACTTAGGAAAGAAACTACAAAGAATCTCATCGCCATCAACGTGTTCAGAATACAGGGGGCTCTCTTGACCAGGCCTCTAGAATGTTGCTTAGTTGAGTTCCCAGCCAGGCTCGCTCGACTCAGGGCGACAATCGCTAAAAGCTAGCCGGAGCACAAGTTACACCCGTGACCAAGTCCGTGCTTCCTTTTGCAACTTGGCATATTATCCTGAGTCGCCTACAGTTGAGCTGTCGGCCAGATACGGCGTTTGGCAGTGCCTTTCGGCAGCCCGCGTGCATCAATATGGTGGAAGGTGCCTCCGGGCGGATTCGCTTGGTGAAAAATTTGGGTTTTTTGGGAATGAACTACATACGTCGGTTTTTTCGTCTCGCAGCTCTCTTGCTGATCGGCCTGCTGCCGGCCGCAGCCCAGTCCAGCTTCGTTTCGCCCTCGGCGGCAGCCCCTTCGCCTGAGGCGAGCGCTGCCATAGTGCCCTCGGCCAGCAGTCCGGACGAGTCTGTCCTGACGATCAGAAAACGGGTGGACGAGGTCAATGTTCTCTTTATTGCTACGGATAAGCACGGCAAATTCGTTCGCAACCTGGGTCAGACTGACTTCAATATTCTCGACGACCACAAACCACCCCAACTAATCGTCAATTTCCAACGTCAAACCGAGCTGCCCCTGGAATTGGGACTCCTGGTTGACGTCAGTGGCTCGGTCGAAAGCCGTTTCGCTTTCGAACAGCAAGCAGCCATCGGCTTTCTTGAGCATGTGATCCGCCCGGGATTTGATAGGGCCTTTGCCGAAGGTTTCAATCAGCACCTGCAACTTGCCCAGGACTTCACCGACAACGTGCCGTTGCTTTCCGCCGGGGTAAAGCGGCTCCACAATGGCGGCGGTACTGCACTTTTTGACGCAATTTTCCGTACCTGCCGCGACAAGCTCCTAAAGGAGAATTCCGATCGACCGACACGCAAAGCCCTGATCGTGCTAAGCGACGGCGAGGACAACCAGAGCGAGGTCACGGAAGCCCAAGCCATCGGAATGGCCGAACGGGCTGGCGTCCTCATCTATGCTATTTCAACTGACGACAGCGGCTTGATCCTTCGCGGCGACGACGTTCTTTCCCAACTGGCGGAAGCGACCGGGGGCCGGGCGTTTTTCCCCTTCAAGATGAAGGATGTCACCCATTCCTTCGGGGCGATCGAGGACGAACTGCGTAGCCAGTACATCGTTTCTTACAAGCCATCGGACTTCACTCCCGACGGCCACTACCGCTACATACAGATTACCGCGAAGAATAAGGATTTCCAGGTCCGCGCCCGCCGAGGCTACTACTCTCCTCGGCAATAGTGAGACTGATCGCGCAGGCCTCTAAAGCTCCCTGACCGCTAGTGCATCTCACGGAATAGCCCGCCCGGAATTGCCAGCCGATGTCATGAATGGATAGCCCGAAAGCCGACGGCCGGGTCCGCCAGTTCCATCTCGTTGCATTGTTTCTTCGCCAGGGGGAATAGACCTCATCCCGCGTGCTTTCCGATACCCTGGTGACCGCGACGTTTCGATGCCAGTTCCGCGCGCTCACGGCTTGCCGTAGTCAAAACCCTCCCCTAGGATCGACGCAATAGATCGGCTGCTCAGTTTCTCCCAATTCGCGCAAATTCTTCCAATGTGTATCGAGACCGTAGGTGCAGACATTGATCCATTGAACTCGGCTGCTCGTCACTTGGTCCAGACAAAACTGGCCGGTCTTCCGCCACCAGACTGGTCGAGGTATTTCTCCAAATCGGGTAGCGTCCATATGCTTCTGGCAAATAGATGGGCTCTGCCATGATTCCTCCGATAGCTCATAATTCGCGGGGCTATTGGCTCCGGCGTCGCTCGTGAAACATCACGTCTCCTTGCGCCTTGGCGTGCCACACCGTAACCTACTCACCCATGAAAAGAACCCTGGTTCTCACAAGTGCTCTCGCGTTCACCTTGGCAATTTCTGATTCGGGAGTTGCTCAGCAACCGCCTAAACCGGCCGAGGGCAATTTCGTGTCGCGCAATTTCCGCTTTCGTTCGGGCGAGGTGCTGCCCGAAATGAACCTGCACTATGCGACCTACGGCTACCCCATCCGGGACGGCTCTGGCAGAGTCACCAACGCGGTTATGGTGCTGCACGGCACGACAGGATCGGGACAACAATTCACCAGCGCTTCGTTTGCCGGTGTTCTATTTGGTCCGGGCCAGTTGCTGGATGCGAACCGCTATTTCATTATCCTGCCGGACTCGATCGGGCACGGCCATTCATCAAAGCCGAGTGACGGTCAGCACATGCGCTTTCCGCATTACGATTACGACGACATGGTCGAAGCCCAGCATTTGCTCCTGACCGATGCTTTCAAAATTGATCACCTGCGCTTACTCATAGGTACGTCGATGGGCTGCATGCACGCCTGGGTCTGGGCCGAGACCTACCCCGACTCGATGGATGCCGTCATGCCCCTGGCCTGCCTGCCGGTTCAAATCGCGGGCCGCAATCGCATGATGCGCAAAATGATCATGGAATCGATTACCACCGACCCTGCTTGGATGAATGGCGAATACAGGCAGCAGCCGGTCCTCGGCCTGCGGGCGGCGCTGAACGTGTTTCTGATCATGGTCAGCAGCCCACTCGAGATGCAAAAGGAGTTTTTCACTCGCGACCAAGCCGATGCCTACGTCGATCGCTTCACGCAAAATCGAATTAGCACAATCGATGCGAATGACACTCTCTATGCTTTTGATGCCTCCCGTGATTATGATCCCTCCCCCAGGCTCGATCAGATCAGGGCACATGTCACGCTCATCAATTCCGCAGACGACCAGGTCAATCCCCCCGAGCTCGGTATCGCGGAACGGGAAATAAGGAAGGTGAAGAATGGCCGCTTCGTGCTCCTACCCATTACGGATCAATCGCGCGGCCACGGTACTCATTCACTTCCTGCACTCTGGAAGCAGTACTTGGCGGAGTTGCTGGCTCTCCCTAACAACTAGAGGATATCGCTCGATGGACCTGGACAGTATCGAGTCTAGGAACTGGCTACGTCACCGCGGCAGCGACGGCGGCTACTTTGTCAGGAGCGCTGCGAGCTGCTTCCAGGGACTGGTCGGCGCGGTTAGTGACTCGGGTCACGATGTCGACGGAATCGTAGCTTTGCCAGAATACTGCCTGTGCTAAAAGCCACCGAGAAAAAGGGCTGGTCTATTTATTTCGGCAAGGAGCTTACGTAATTTCTCGAGCGCCAAAAACGCTTCTTCTTCCCGAGTTTCACCCAGAACCGCGCAAGAGTGGCGGGGGCATAATTGAACCGCCAGGTCATTCTATCGGATGTTGGCGGAAACGAATCCAACACACCAACAGAAATTCCGATTGGGTTCGGAAGCTCATCCCCTGACGATAACTCTTTGGTACGACACCCAATTCTGGTATAAGCGCCTCGGTGGATGGCGAGAGTGAAATTCGGCAGGAACGCGGACTACGCCGCCAGCTTAGCGCCGGCCAGATGACTATGGTGGCTGTCGGGGGCTCGATTGGGACGGGGCTGCTGCTGGGCTCGGCGGCAGCCATCGATCTGGCTGGCCCGGCGGTGATTTTGAGCTTTTTGCTGGCGGGATTTTTCAGCTGGCTTGTGACCATGGCTTTGGGTGAGTTGGCGAGTAGCCACCCCGCGGCCGGTTCGTTTGGAGTTTACGGAGACCTGTACCTCAATGAATGGGCAGGGTTTATTGGAAGGGCGGGATATTGGGCGGCCATCGCCGTATCTGTCGGTGCAGAGCTTGTTGCCTCGGCCACTTACATGGGGTACTGGTTTCCTCACGTGCCCTCCCTGGTATGGGTGGCGGTCTTTTCGGGTCTGTTGTTGCTCGTGAACTTGTGGGACGTGGGGCGTTATGGCCGCTTCGAGTTTTGGTTTGCCATGATTAAAGTCGTGGTCATCGCGGCTTTTGTTGTCCTGGGAGCGGGTCTACTGCTCACCGGGCGAATAACACCACAATACCGGGCTCAAGCAGGATTTTTTCCGCGCGGTCCCTGGGCACCGCTATTGGCGATGACGTTCGCCATCTACACCTTCGGCGGGGTCGAGTTTGTGGCGGTGACGTCAGGAGAGTCGCGTTCGCCCAAAGAAGTGGCCAAAGCAGTGTGGATGACGTTTTCCCTGTTGACGGCCCTTTACCTGGGCGCCATTGCGGTGCTGGTTGGGGTTATGCCTTGGAATCGGGCGGGGATGACCGAGAGTCCATTTGTGAGCGTGTTCCGCATGGCAAACGTTCCCGGGGCGGCTTCCGTAATGAACTTCGTTGTGTTGACTGCCGCACTATCCGGCGCCAATGCGGCGTTGTACATTTCCTCGCGCATGCTGTTTTCGCTGGCGAGAAGCGGATGGGCCCCGCCGCGACTCGGACAGCTGAACCGGGCGGGATCTCCCAATCTGGCGCTGCTCATGTCCTCCTACGGCATTGTGGCGGCCCTGCTACTGGAGAGATGGGCTCCAGCCGATGCATTTAATTTCATCTTGCGTGGGGCTTTTTTTGGACTGATACTCTCCTGGTTTGTTTCGCTGGCGGCGCATATTTCCTTCCGCAGAAAAATCACGCCGGAACAGGTGTCGCTGCTGCCTGTACGTTCACCGCTGGGATGGTGGGGATCGGGAATTGGGTTTGTGGTCATTGCTCTCGCCGTCTTGAAGACTTGGTGGGACTCCCGGGTGAACCTGATCACCGGAGTCGTCTATTTGATGGCACTCACGACTATTTATTTTCTGACCCGTACCAGGCGAGCAGCTTCGAAAGAAGCCGCGGATTCCGATCGTGTCCTTGGCTAATTACCCCAAGTAATCGTCTTCGATCTCTCAGTTTTCATCATGGAATATGCCCGCGCCGCCTGCTTACGATCCCCGGCCGAAAGTTTGGGGGAAACTCATCCAAAGGGCAATCAGGCCCGCCGGGGGTTACCTCGAGAAGGCCGACACAAAGCCAGCCAGGGCGGGAGCTCGGGGAGCGTGGCATCGGAGTTCTGGTTCCAGCTTGATCGGACTCGAGCTTCCGACGCCCGAAACATCGTCGAAATTAAATACCCGGTTGTTCATCAGATTGATTTCCGTCCGTTCCCGTGTTCGCCTGATTCGGAAAAGCCTCCCTATCGGGAGGTTGCTCGACCGGGACGCATTAGGGTGCGGCGCCGTGGGCAATCTACGGACAGCTCAGCAGAGTAAGCCAGTAGGTGAGCGAGACACCGGCTCGCTAATGTGCGAAATAGAATTTCCTCTGATGGCAGCATGGCGGGCGGTTTCCAGTAGTGTACTCGGAACCACGAGAGGAGAGGCGGCTCGCTCGAGGACGCTCTTACGAACCGCCGGTCCTTATCGAACCCAGCAACTGGGCTTCTCGAGGTTAAAGGCAACACCTCCACCGATGAAGACGAGTGGTCGAAGAAACGATCAGTAAAAGCCGTATCGCGGACGAGCTGGCTTTTCGAAATTTCTTGATGCTTCCGACCGGTTCCGCTCAGGCTGCTCGTCTTATGTCGGTATCCTCGCCTCCAGACGTGCGGCCTCCGCGACCACCATGGCCGCCGGTAACCAGTCGGAACAACCATGTCAAAATGACCGCCCCGCCGATTGCGACCAGAATTGTGTAAATCATTCCGCCCTGCCCCCTAAACCCGAGCAACCGCATGATCCAGCCGCCAACAAGTGCGCCCACGATGCCCAGACAAATATCGAAAAGCGTACCGTAGCCCTGACCCTTCATGATCTTGCCGGTAACCCAGCCAGCAATCAAGCCAACAACAATCCACCAAAGAAAATGCATACCTACCTTCTTCCCTCGACAAGACTTCGCCGATATCGACCAGAACAGATGAGGTGTAAAGTAGGTTAGGTTGTTCCGAAGCGCTGCCAACCTGCTGGTTTTGACGGGGCCGACACTCTGGATAGGCTGCCCGTTGACTACCGCCTTCTTCTCGGCTCTGAGTTGATCTTCGGAGGTGAATGCGATCATCCCCGATCTCTGCCAACTTCCCGAACAATGGTTGCTGCCGGACAAAATGGGATTGGATGAGCACCAGGCAGGGCCCCACCGAGTGCGGATGGTGCCGAGCGCAGTACAATATCGCGATGGCTGACGATCTGCTCCGCTACCGCCCGGAATTCCCCATCCTGGATGGCACCACTTACCTCATCAGCAACTCGCTTGGCGCCATGCCGAAGGGCGTTTATGACGCGATGCAGGGCTATGCGGAAATGTGGGCAACTCGCGGTGTTCGAGCCTGGGAGGAACGCTGGTGGATGCTGGCAGCCGAAGTTGGTGACCAGATCGGCGGAATCATGCAGGCTGCGCCAGGATCAGTTTCCACTCACCAGAATGTGACTACCTGTCAGGCGGTGGTCGCCTCGTGCCTCGATTTCTCCGGAAAGCGCAACAAAATCGTTTATTCCGATATGAATTTTCCGTCGGTGATGTATTTCTGGGAAGCCCAGCAGACGCGTGGGGCGCGAGTTCATATGGTCGAGACAGCTGACGGCATCACGGTTCCTCTGGAGCGGCTGCTGGCCACAATTGACGAGGACACCTTGCTGGTGCCGATCTCGCATGTGATCTTCCGTAGTGCTTATATTAATGACGCGAAAGCGATCGTCGAGCGGGCCCACCAAGTGGGAGCTCTGGTAGTGCTCGATACGTT
>JBPYDQ010001093.1:0-8487 GCA_051986135.1 Terriglobales bacterium
TCTTTCCGTTTTCCTGGGTAATAATGCGGCTGATCTCGTCAATGTGTTCTTCCAGCAGGGCTTTCAGCTTGAATAATGGCTGAATGCGATCCTCCGGAGGAGTCCGCCGCCATTGCGGAAACGCAGCGGCGGCGGCGTCCACCGCGGCCGCGACTTCCATGGGACTAGAAAGCGGCACCCGCGCCAGCGTCTCGCCTGTGGCAGGATTAATGACCTCCTGCCATTCGCTGGTGTTTGAGTCGACCCAGTGTCCGTTGGCGTAATTGCAGAGTTTCCGAAGAGCAGGTGCAGCGACGGTCATGGAAGCAAACCCCCTCGCAATCGAAAGAATACAAGATTCACTCGTGGGTCTTTGGGTTGTTGGTCGTCGGCGAACCCCATCGATAGCAGTGCTGTCTGCGGGGATGAAGACCAACAGCCACGGACCAACCAGTGTATTTACACTGTTCGCGCCACTTGGCACTTGGATTCATATGCCGTCTGAATGCCTGCCTGGACGACATCCAGCGCCTCATCCATCTGCTCCTGGCTAATCACCAGCGGCATAAGCAGCCGGATAACGTTCCCAAATGATCCAGCAGAAATTGTAATCACTCCGTGCTCGTAACAGTACTGGGTAATTTTCTTGGTATCCTCAGCTGCCGGAGTTCGCGTTTCGGGAGATTCCACCAATTCGATAGCCTGCATGGCGCCCAGGCCGCGTATCTCGCCGATAATGGGCCAGCGCTTCTGCCACTCCCTGGCACGCTCCTGGAAATGTTCTCCCAATTCGTCCGCACGCGTATATAGATCTTTTTGCTCGAACAGATCCAGCACCGCCAGCGCCGCCTCGCACGAAACCGGATTCCCGGCGAATGTTCCTCCCAGCCCGCCTGGAACAGGCGCGTCCATGATTTCCGCCCGACCGGTAATTGCCGCCAACGGCATTCCTCCTCCCAGCGACTTCGCGCTAACCAGAATGTCCGGCTCGATGCCATAGCGCTCCGACGCAAACAGGGCACCGGTCCTTCCGAATCCGCTTTGCACTTCGTCGGCGATGAAGAGCACATTGTGTTTGCGACACACTTCCAGCAACACTTTGAAATAATCCAGCGGCGGCGTAACGAATCCGCCCTCACCCAGCACAGGCTCTGCGATGACTGCCGCAACACCCTCCTGCGCGACAACTCGCTTAAAGGCGTCTTCCAGGTGCCGCGCACAATAAAGATCGCATGCCGGGTACGTCAGCGAGTACGAGCACCGGTAACAGTACGCAAACGGAATTCTGTACACCTCGCCGGGAAATGGCTGAAAGCCGGCTTTATAGGGATGGGTTTTGCTGGTCAGCGCCAGCGTCATCATCGTCCGACCATGGAACGCATCCTCGAAGGCTATGATCCCAGGCCGCTTCGTGTAAGCTCTGGCGACCTTAACGGCGTTCTCCACCGCTTCCGCGCCGCTATTTACCAACAGAGTTTTCTTGGCAAACGACCCCGGCGTGAGCTGATTCAAACGCTCCGCTAAGCGAACATAGCTTTCGTAGGGTGTGACTTGCACGCAGGTATGCAAAAAGCGTTCGGTCTGCTGCTGGATGGCTTTGGTCACAGCCGGTGACCGATGCCCGGTATTCAAACACCCGATCCCGCCGGCAAGATCGATAAACCTGTTGCCGTCCACGTCTTCCAGCGTCGCACCCTCCGCCTTCGCCACATACACCGGTGTGGCGTGCGAAAGCCCCCGCGGCACGGCTAGATTCCGGCGCTCCGCCAAGGCCTTCGATTTCGGCCCCGGTACAGCAGTTCGCAGCTGAATCGCGCTCATCTTAGTACCATCCGATTGGCTGTTCATTCAGATTGATGTGTACCTGCTTGGTCTCGAGATACTCCTCGATGCCCCATGGCCCCAACTCTCGCCCGAAACCCGACTGTTTGTATCCGCCCCATGGCGCTTCAACGTAGGTCGGTTGCATGTGATTGACCCACACGATTCCGGCGCGCAGCGCCTTCACTACGCGGAAAGCTTTGAAGATGTCGCGTGTCCAGGCCGCTGCCGCCAGGCCGTAAGGAGAGTCATTGGCGATGCGCACAGCGTCCTTCTCATCCTCGAAAGGGATCAGGGAAGCAACCGGTCCGAAAATTTCCTCTTGTGCAATACGCGCCCGGTTGTCGACGTCGTAGAAGATCGTCGGCTGCACGAAGAAACCCTTGGCAAACGTTTCGGCCTTGCCGCCGCCCGTCGCCACTTTGGCCTCCCTCTTTCCAATTTCCAGATACGTGCATACCCGATCGTACTGCTCTTTACTGACGAGCGGTCCCATCTTCGTCTCGCGATCCAGGGGCGCCCCGAGTTTCACTTTCTTGGCCTTTTCCGTCATGGCCTCAACGAATTTCCGGTAGATGGATTTCTCGACCAGCAGCCGGCTGCCGGCGGAACAAACTTCACCCTGGTTCACGAACACACCGAAGAGTGCGCCATCAATGGCAGCTTCGAAGTCTGCATCGGCAAAAAAGATGTTCGGGGATTTGCCGCCGAGTTCCAGCGTGACGCGCTTCACCGTGTCCGCTGCCTGCTTGACAATGATCTTTCCTACCGCCGCGCTGCCCGTAAAGGCAATCTTGTTTACATCGGGATGCTGAACGATGGGCGCTCCTGCCGTTTCTCCGAACCCGGTCACAATGTTTACGACGCCCTTCGGCAACCCGACCTCTTCAAACCACTTGGCCACTTCGAGCACCGTAAGCGGCGTCTGCTCCGCCGGCTTTAAAACGCAGGTGCACCCCGCGGCCAGCGCCGGTGCAAGTTTCCAAGCCGCCATCAAGAGTGGATAATTCCAGGGAATTATTTGCCCTGCCACCCCGACCGGCTCCTTCAATGACATGCTCAGGGCATTGTCAGGAACCGGATTCACGTAGCCAACCACCTTGGTGGCCAGCCCACCGTAGTACTCGAAGCACGTGGAGACGTCAGCAATGTCGTATTCCGCCTCGACAATCGGTTTCCCCGTGTTGCGGCACTCCAGCTCCGCCAGCATGGCCGCGTTTTCGCGAATCTTATTAGCCAGCCGGAAAAGAATCCGCCCGCGCTCCTGCGCCGTTGTTTGAGGCCACGCACCTTCATCGAATGCCACGCGCGCTGCGGCCACGGCGCGATCCACGTCCTCCTGATTCGCATCCGGAACCTGCGCAATCACTTCTTCGCTGGAGGGATCATAAACAGGAAATGTCTTCCCCGACTTGCTCTCAACCCATTCTCCATTCAGGTACATCTGATAGGTCTTGACTTCGGTTTTGACTCCACCGGCTGGCATAGAACCTCCTGGTCAGATCATTGAATGCTGCTTTGGATCATTAGCTTGCCTCACTTCACTCGTGCCGCTGGCAGAGGCGTCGGTCTCCACTCGTTCCATGCTACTTCGCGCTCCCAGTTTCCTCCGCCCATAAACAAAAAAGAAGAACGCGGCAAGCCCAATAAAAAATAGCGTCCCCCCAACCATCCAGACTTCATACAGCCCCAAGGAAGTGATCTGCTGAGCCGGGAAGAAGACCAGCAGCATGCCCAGCGTCGTAGTCACAAACCCGCTCAGCCCGGCCAGCACCAGGGTCGTCCTGCCGTACCGGCCCTTGGTAACCTGTTCTCTCAAGGCAAACTTCAGCAACGCCGCAAATATGTACAGGAACGGCACCAGTTGCAGCACCACCGCGAGCGACAGCAGTTTCTGAAACGCCTCCTGCACACCACCCTTGAAGAAATTCATCGCTACCAGACAAACAGAAACAATGCCCTGAACGATGAGCGCCGCGTGCGGAGTCGCATATTTGGGGTGCACTTTCCCGAGCCACGACGGCATGTACGAATCCAGGCCTGCGACAAAAGGAATCCGCGCCGACCCGCCCATCCATGCCGATCCTATCCCCGCAATGGACAAACTCAGCATCAGCGCAAACGGAGCTACCACCCAGCCCCATCCGATTCTCTCCGCCATGTGGCTCACAGCCTGCACGATCCCTTGCAGCACACTGATCTGGTCTTTGCCCACCGCAATCAGCAGGGTCAGAGTTACCGCGACGTACAGAAATCCCGAAGCTATTCCACCCCCCGCCACCGCTCCCGGCAGAGTGCGTTCGGGATCACGAATCTCATCGCCCATTACCGAAGCCAATTCCAATCCCACCAGTCCAAAACAAATCACGCCAAACGAATTCAGCACGAAGCGCGGATTCGCCGGAATGCGAAAGTCACTCGCTGTGACCGGCGAACCGAAACGGAAATAAATAATGAGCCCGAGCCCTATCAGTACCGCCGCCGCCATAGCTGTTCCAATCGCGCCCAGATTGTTCAGCCACTTGCCCACGCCCAGGCCCAAAATATTCAGTACCGTCAGGAAGGTCAGCAAAGCGACGGAGGCGAAGAAAGCGAACGTCTTGTTATCGGCCAGCTCCTGGTGACCCGCCCCCAGCGCGTATACTGAGACGCCCACGAAATACAGCATGACCGTGGGCACGTACAGCATGTTATTGGTCCAGTAGCACCATCCCGACAAGAACCCGTGAAAATCCCCGAAAACCTCCTTGGCCCAGAGATAAACCCCTCCTTCTCCGGGATAGCGCTGGGCGAGTTCGATGACCGCTATGCCCTGGGGCCAGAAAAAAAGCACCAGGGAAACCAGCCACAACCCGACCGTCACCCCGCCGTTGGCCGCGATAGACGGAACCACGTTGAGATTGAAAACCGCCACTACAAACAGCAGCACTAGGTCGAAGCGTCCAAGAACACGCTTCAGTCGCGGCTGACTGTTCTCCCGAGCAGACATGTGAGGATAATTGCCAGGGGCGATCGTTCCATCGCCTTCTGGTGACGCCGACTCCGTATCACCCGATGGCCAGCTCGCCCGCTGGCCCGACTCGTCTAGTGCACCGCCACCGCTGCAGCCCTCTCCTGCTGCGCCTTGGCCAGCGCCGGCGCGACATCTTCAAAAGCGGATAGATGTTTGTTAATGTCCGCTTCGGTGTGTTGGACCGAAATCGTCCACTGCTCGTCCCACCAGTACGGCTGGGCCATCACGCCGCGGTTCACCATACCGAACCAGTAATGCCGCCACAAGTCAATATCAATGGAGGTCCAGTCGCGGTAATTACCTATTTCCTGCGGGTACAGCATCAGCACGCCATTGGCGCCCGCTTCCGCCACATATCCCTGCAGGCCGACCTTGGCAATTGTCTTGCGATAGCCTGTGACCAGCTTCTTGCTGAGCTTCTCGACATGGGCATAATTCTCCCGCGTGAGCACCTCGCGGAAGGTCGCGAGCCCTGCCGCCATCGACACGGGATTCGTGTTGTAAGTCCCGCCGTGAAAAACCTTGTGCTGAGAAATGAGGTCCATCACCGATTTATGGGTGCCGAAAGCCGCCAGCGGAAGTCCTCCGCCAATTGATTTCGCCAGGCAGATCATGTCGGGCCGCACCCCGAAGTATTCCGAAGCGCCGCCCCATCCCAGCTTGGCCCCAGTTTTCACCTCGTCATAAATCAGCAGCGCGCCATGCTTGTCGCACAACTCCCGCAAACCTTCGAGGAACCCAGGCCGTGGCATGCACATACCAACGTTCATCAGGATCGGCTCTAGAATCACCGCGGCAATTTCACCCGCATTCTCCTTGAACCGCCGTTCCACGCTGTTGAGATCGTTAAACGTCGCCACCTGAACATTGGCCAGGCTCGCCTTGGGCACACCCAAACCAGCAGGCACCGAGGTCGGTGCGTTCACATCGCCGAACTCCGGATGGTGCGGCTTCACGCTGACCAACGCCGTATCATGCAGCCCGTGGTACGCACCTTCGAACTTGATAACCTTGTCACGATCGGTTGCGGCGCGCGCCAGACGGATGGCATGCATGGTAGCTTCCGTCCCGCTGGAGCCGAACCGCACCATTTCCACCGGGAATCGCAGGCAGACTTCTTCCGCCAACTGCCATTCCATGTCATGCGGCATGCCGTACATGGTGCCCAGCTGCAAGCGCGGCTCGACTGCTTTCATCACCGCCGGGTGGCAATGTCCGGCCATAAGCGCCCCAAAGCATAGATTGTGATCAATGTAATCGTTGCCATCGAGATCGCGAAAATGCGATCCTTGCGCCTCTCCGACAAAAATCGGATGGGGATCATAGGCGCGGTAGTTGCTGGCCACCCCCAGTGGAATGCGCTTTAAATTCTTGTGGTGGGCCTCGGCGGACCGTGGCGTCCGTTTCACAAAAGTATCGAGTTCGTGCTCGAGCTCTGCGTACATCACTTTCTCCGAAGTATCTCCGGCCGCGCTGCGGCCATTAGATTGCCCGAGCGTGGATGCCGCCCGGGCTTGGTAACTAAAAGTAAAACTTCAAAGCTAACTGCAGCAAACGTGGATCGCGGGTCGACAAAATCTGCCCGAAGGTCGTATTCGAGAAGTTGCCATCCGGATTCACCCACTCGGTATGGTTGGCCAGGTTGAAAATGTCGGCCCGGAACTGGAAGTACTTCGCTTCCGTGAGGGCGACTCTCTTGCTGATCGTGATGTCCCAATTGTTGAGTCCCGGCCCGCAGCAGATCGACCGCGGCGTAGTAGCAAACGTGCCCAGGGCCGGATCGCTGAACTGAGCAGGATTCAGATAGAAGTGTCCGGTCTGTCCGCTAAGCGTCTGCAGCGGTCCGGGATTCATCGAGTGCAAGCTGCCGGTCATTTGCGGCGCCGCAGTGCCCAGGAAGAATAAGCTGGAAATCAACTCATTGTCATCCTGTGTCTGCAAGCGAATCGGGAACCCGCTCTGAAATTGCGTGATCCCGGAAATGGACCAGTCGTCCAACACCTTACCCTTAAAGCCACTGTACTTGGGAACCGGCAAATCCCAGTAGTAGTTTATGACGAAGCGATGAGCCGCATTGAAGAGAGACAGCGCGCGGCTCCAGTTGTAATGGAATGGGTTCAGGGTTTCTTCGAAACTGGAGGCTTGATCGATTGACTTACTCCATGTGTAAGCCGCCTGGAACTGTAAGCCATGCGAAAAACGTTTTTCCAGCGAAGTCTGGAACGAGTTGTAGGAACTACTGCCAATCGTGTCTTCGGCGAAGATGTTGGCGAAGACCGGGATGCCATCCACCGGACAACCCGTACCTGGCTTGCCAAAAGGCGTAAGCGGGTTGCAGTTTGGTGAGGAGTAGGGCCGCAGACCCACCAGGTTCACCTGCTGCCCCGTACCGGTCATGATGCTGCCATTCGGCATGTGGAATTGGTAGCCATTGGGGATGGTGACGCTGTACTGATTGTCTTCGCCAAAGGGGCCACAGGTGATAGGTGAGCTTGCACTCCCTTGCGTTCCATACGACGAGATGGCACCCGGATTTGCGTTGGCGATATTCATTATGTCAACGCAGGTTGCTGGATTAGCGGCATTGAGATCGTGTGATGCCAGAAGCCGATGCCCCTGCGATCCCACGTAGCCAATATTGAACACCAGGTTCTTGGCCAGTTCGCGCTGAATGCTGAGGTTGTACTGTGCCGTGTATTGCGTTCGCAGATGCGGCTGGAACTCGCCGTACAGCAGCAACGGACGGAAAATGGACCAGTCCGTCGGAGTATTCGGTGGCGGGGTCAGAAATCCGTTAAATGGATTAGGGTTCAACGTTCCAGTATCGAACTCGACAAAAGGCGTGTTGAACAAAGAATTGACGAGGAAGTTACTTCCGCCGAATGGCGGCTCGGCGCCAAATTGCTCAAGAACTAACTGCTCCATCGGGTTATAGAACAAGCCCCAGCCGGCGCGGATACTTGTCTTTCCATTGTCCGGACTCCAGGCAAGACCGATACGCGGGGCAAAAGCATTGTAATAGGTGGACGTCAAACCGGCGGGAACCCCTTGGTCGCCTGGCACCAGCAAACCCGTTGGTATCACTCCAGTGTTGGCACAAGTGGGATTCGCAACGCCGTCAACAGTTTGAAAAGTCGAAATGCTGGTTGCATTCAGCTGGCAAGGATAGACGGAGGTATTCTGTCCAGGTCGGAAGGTCTGCACGTGATGCAGAGCGTCCGTCAGTGGCGTGTCGAGTTCCCATCGCAAACCGTAGTTGAGTGTGAGACTGGGTTTAATCTTCCAGCTGTCCTCCGCGAACAAATACAACCCGGTGTTGCGGACGTTCTCGCGCTGAGCGGATCCTTGCGAGTAAGTGTCGGCCAAGCCTAGCAGAAAGCCGGGATAGTTGTCCGCCGACAGAACCGCATCAGCCCCGCTACTGTTGAAGGTATAGCTGCCATTCACGTTGTAATACAACGTCTGGTCGAAACGAGACCGGCGCACATCCGCGCCGAATTTCATGGTGTGATCGCCCTTGATCCAGCTCAGGTTGTCAGACCATTGAAACGTGTTGCCCACCTGCGGCAGCTCACCTTCAAAATTATTTCCGATAACAGCCCCTCCAGCGATGGTAATGAAGGGTAAGCCTTCGTGATTGGGGCCGAGGTTGGGAGTAATGCCTGCCCTGGCAG
>JBPYDQ010001094.1:0-12404 GCA_051986135.1 Terriglobales bacterium
TCCCGTTCCCGTGTCAGCGTAATGTCTGTTGGAGCTGAGGACCAGTTTCGTGGAGCTGTCCGCTGAACGTGTGCTAAAGTCTCCGCGACGAGACTGCGTCGCGAATCCGGGGGGACTAGTGCTACGAACCATTGGATTAGTGTTCTTATTAGTGGGGAACGCCTTCAACATCTTTTGTGTGGGGCAGTCCACTGGCCAGAACAGAGTTCCTACGAACCCAGGGAGGGCACCTCAGATGAACGACTGCGCCGCAAACAAAGCCGTAGTAAGAAAGTTGTTCGACGAATGGATCAACAAGAAGAACCTCGCTGCAATCGATGAAATGGTAACGCCGAACTACGTCAGCCACGAGGGCGGTGAGGACACAAATGCTGAGTATGCAACAAAGTTTCTAGCTGGGGTCTTCACTTCGTTTCCTGACATTCATGTCGCGATCGAAGACATCGCATGCGAAGGCGACAAAGTGGTAGTTCGTAATGCATGGCGTGGAACGGACAAAGCCGGATTCGGGGGAATGGCCCCCACCGGAAAGAGCGTGGTGATCGAAGGAATTGTGATGTGGCGAATCGACAATGGCAAGCTGGCGGAGCGTTGGGCAGTAATTGACTACCGTGGCTTGATGCGGCAACTGTCTACAACGTCTCAATTGAAGTAGGATTCTCGTCCTGGCAACGGCTGCTGTTAAAGGGCATACCGTAAGTTAGCCTCAACTGCCGCTAACGTTCCCCTTCATAGAACAGGCAATTGCGCCCAAGTTCCCGGATCGCTAAGAACTTGGGGTGAAATCGGGTAGTGGGTCAGTTTGCTTAAAGATCACATGCAGCAGGAAAGACAAAAAACCATAGCGAGCGATACAGTACATGCTCCCAAGGACCGTGACGGCCACACAAATCAATTTTGCCCACATTGGGAGTCTATCTATAACTCTTGAGATCGCCTATTTATAGACATCCTTTCAGAAGTAAGGTAAGACCGCAGAGCCGGAACGAGTTTCCGGCATGCCTGCTGCTCTTTTCATCACCGCCCAGCCATCGTAGCGTGACACATTCCGCGCTGGCTTTCCGTCCTTGACTGTTTTAGACTGCGAAGCAACCTACGATCCGCAGCCTTCGAATAATTTGTTAAAGGAGAATGTGGGTATGCCCTTGATGCCGGACCCAACCTTCTACCCCTCGGCGCGCATGGCGATGCAGGCCCCGCCCGAACGCCTCGCCTACGTCGCGCTGCTCAACGTCGGGACGAACGGAAGTCGCGACGCCATGGGCGTGATTGATCTCGAGCCAAGCTCCTCTGAATATGGCAGGCTGGTCGGGCAGGTGGATTTTCCCCGCGGCGATAATGAGCTGCACCATTTCGGTTGGAATGCTTGCAGCGCCTGCCTTTGCCCACAGGCTCCCCATCCGCACATGGAGCGACGCTACCTGATCGTGCCGGGCATTGGGTCATCTCGGATTCACATCCTGGATACAAAGGCCAACCCCAAGCACCCGAAAATCGTGAAGGTGATCGAGCCCGGGGAGTTCATCAAGAAGACCGGCTACACCTCACCACATACGATTCATTGCGGCCCAGAGGGCGTGTATGGGAGCGCGCTCGGGTCTGCGACCGGAGACGGCCCTGGCGGAATCTTCCTGATGGATGCGAATACGTTCGAATTAAAAGGTCAGTGGGAACAAGATCGAGGCCCACAGCAACTGGCCTACGACTTCTGGTGGCATCTGGGACATGACACCATGGTGACCTCCGAGTGGGGCACACCCAACATGGTGAAAGACGGCCTCAACGCGGAGTTGCTGCTGGGCGGCAAGTACGGACACCACTTGCATATCTTTGACCTGGACAAGCGCCGCCACACGCAGGAACTTGATCTGGGCGCAGAGCAACAAATGGTGCTCGAACTGCGGCCCGCCCACGATCCCAAGAAGACCTATGGGTTCGTCGGTGTAGTCATTTCGCTTGAGGACCTTTCGTCCTCGATCTGGATGTGGTACCGGGAAGACGGCGGCCAGAACGGCAAATGGGCGATCCGCAAGGTGATCGAAATCCCCGCCGAGCCAGCGGACCCGGAAAACCTCCCGCCGTTGTTGCAGGGCTTTAAGGCAGTTCCGCCGCTGGTATCGGACATCAACCTTTCACTCGACGACCGCTTCCTCTATGTTTCGTGTTGGGGCACGGGCGAGTTCATTCAGTATGACGTATCTGATCCCCGCAACCCTAAGAAGACAGGCTCGGTCCACGTCGGTGGCATCGTACGTCGCGCGGCTCACCCCAAGAAACCCAGGCAGGCTCTCAATGGCGGCCCGCAAATGGTCGAGATCAGCCGCGACGGCAAGCGGATCTATTTCACCAACTCGCTTTACACTCCTTGGGACGAGCAGTTCTATCCCGACGGTGTGAAGAGTTGGATGGTGAAGATCGACGCGCATCCGAGCGGCGGGATGAAGTTGGAGGAAAAATTCTTGGTGGAGTTCGAAGGGCTCCGCGCACACCAGGTGCGGCTTGAAGGCGGCGACGCTTCCTCGGACTCCTACTGCTACTCGGACGGGTAATGACGCATACGGCCCTCACTTCGACGATGTTGTGGTTCATGGTGCTCCTCGGTGTCTACCACGGAATCAACCCCGGTATGGGGTGGCTTTTCGCGGTAGCGTTGGGGATGCAGGAGAAAAGGGGAAGCGCAGTAGCAAGAGCGCTCGTCCCCATTGCGATCGGCCACGCGATGGCGATTGCCGTCGTGGTTTTGGCAGCGGCTTTCCTCGGAATGGTTCTGCCGCTCATGGCCATCCGCTACTCCGTCGCCGCGCTCCTAGTCAGCTTAGGAATCTATTCCCTGGTTGGGCATCGTCACCCGCGGTGGGTCCGCATGCAGGTGGGCTTTCGGGACCTTACAATATGGTCGTTTCTGATGGCCTCGGCGCACGGCGCAGGTTTGATGGTGCTGCCAGTCTTGCTGGGCAGCAGCACGGTCGAAGCCGCAAACCAAGTGGCAGGTCACCACAATGTAGCCGCCGCCACGAGCCCTCTGGCCGCTATCCTCGCCACCTCGGTCCACACGGCAGCGTATCTTGCGGTCACGGGCATTCTCGCGTGGGTTGTCTATCTAAGACTCGGCCTTGCCCTGCTCCGTAAGACCTGGTTCAACTTCAACTTGGTCTGGGGAGCCGCACTCGCGGTCACCGGCTTGTGCACAATTTTCGTCTGGTAACCAGAGTGGCCGCTACGGTGTTAGACGGCTGCACACGCCGCCTCCGCTTTGCCCTTTATCGCGAACAAGAGGCTGCAAATAGTGCGTCCACGTCATACTTTAACCAACCCAATGCCGAATTCCAGCGGGCTCAAATCTGAGGATTGAACAATGCGGCTCTAGCCTGAAGGCCTTCAGGTCATGTGCCCGGAAACCACCTGCCTGAGCACATAGCGGCCAGCTCCCCAGCTCCGGGTGGGGCCGAGTTCAATGTGTATCGCAACACGATTGATCGTTGGGTGGTTGGCAGCCGTTTTACCCTCAAACGTCACGAGGAAAACACCCGCCGGTAGAGCCCACCTCGGTCGCTTCCGGCGAGAAAATGTAGCTCTGTTGTCGCCGTTTGCCACGGCAAAGATGCCGGAAGGAAACGGTTTCCGCAGCCGACGCCCTGTAGACTGCGCCGACGAATTCAACTCATTTAGCGCTCAAACGGTGGCGCGAAGAGTACCGTCCGACAGGGTCACGACCAACATTGGCGGAGACGAAGATATTCTAGCATGGCACGGAAAGTATGCCTTCCTGGGAAATCTGTTCTGATATCTGAGCCGGAGACATCAATCCGGGCTCCAGTAGCGGTTATCGAACCCGTACATCGTACCCGTACAGGCAAAATGGCCTTTGCAAACGGCCGCGGCTCGCGCGGAGGGAGACGCATTGCTCGTCGCTAGTAGCTCAGGATTCCGCGGCAGTGTGGCAGTATCCAAATTGCATCCGCCACCATACACTGGTAAAGTCGGTGGTTGCGGGCGAGGTGCCCATCCCTGCGGTCGGTTCCCAGGCGTTTTTGGCAACTATACTCACTTGCCTGCACAAGTTGAGGTACTGCCGAAGCAGGTGAGATCCCTCTGATGTGGTCAAGTTCTTTGCGTGAGCATCCAGTTGCACGTTACGGACAAGCCCTACTCTTCACGCTCGCGGCGCTGGTTACCTGGTTGCTCTTGCCGCCATTTCACAGCACACCGCTCATTCTCTTTCTGAGTGCGGTGCTGCTCAGTGCTCGGTTGTGTGGGTTCGGACCGGCAGTCTTCGCTACCTTGTTGTCGTTGGTCCTCATCGATTACGTGGTTTTCACTCCCCATCTGGCGCAGGCTATGACCAGGAAAGACCTCATTCAGGAGAGTGTGTTTTTGCTGGTGGCCTTGCTGGCCAGCAATCTTGCACATCAGCAGTCACGGGCTGATCTGCGCGCTCAGCGCGTGCAGCGGCAACTGGCCGATATCGTCGAGAGCTCACAAGACGCGATCTTGAGCGAGGACGTAAACGGAATCATCACCAGTTGGAACGGCGGTGCCGAACGTCTTTATGGTTACCGTCCCGATGAGGTGATCGGCAAACACGTTTCTATTCTGGTGCTTCCTGAGCACGCCGACGAGACTCGACTCATGATGGCCAAACTGCTGAGAGAAGAGCGGGTTCAGCCCTACCGCACGCAGCGCATCCGCAGGGATGGCAAACGGCTGACTGTGTTTGTATCCATCTCTCCCGTGCACGACGATCACGGCAAAATCGCAGGCGCATCAACCATCGCGCGGGATATCACTGCCCAGGTGCGTGCCGAGGAGGCCTTGCGCAAGAACGAAAAACTGGCAACTGCCGGGAGGCTCGCAGCGACCATCGCTCACGAAATTAGCAACCCGCTGGAGGCCATCGGGAACCTGATTTATCTTGCGCAGCGAGACAAGCGTAAGACGGAGGAATATCTCGCCATGGCGGAACACGAGGTCCGTCGTGTCAACAGCATCGCCCAACAAACGCTCGGCATGGTACGTGATCCCGGCTCCGCCCTGCCTATCGACGTCGGCTCGATAATGGACGAAGTCCTCAATCTCCACAGCCGGAAGCTGCGGGTCAAGGAAGTGGAAGTCCGTACCAGGTATGACGACGTGCCGCAAATCAATGGATTTTCTGGCGAGTTGCGTCAGGTTTTCTCGAACCTGATCGGTAACGCCATTGAGGCGCTGCCGCAGCGGGGTAGCCTGCGTGTGCGGGTGCAGTGTTGGCAGGAAGCAACAAATGCTCAGAGACCGGGAGTACGCGTAACCATTGCCGACAATGGCTCCGGAATCAGTGCCGAAAGCATGACCCACATTTTTGAGCCATTTTTCACGACCAAGAAGGACACGGGCACGGGCCTTGGCCTGTGGCTCAGCTACAGCATCGTGCAGAAGCACGGCGGGTGGATCCACGTCCGCAGCCGCGCAGAGCGTGGTCGCAGCGGGACCGTTTTCAGCATTTTCCTCCCCGCAACTATGAAACCATACCGAGCGGCATAAGCCCGACGGACTTAGCACTTGGCAGCACGTCGCGGCGCTAATGGGTCGCTCTTTTACGGCGAGGGCGGAGGTGCTAACTCATAAGAAGTGCCATTTCCCAGAATTCCTGCCCTCTCTGCCCAAAAAGACTCGTCTCTCGATACCTTAAGGCTACCCCTCCAATCGCAATATAATCAGGAAAATCAATATTATCCGCTGGCTGGCAGAACTGATTGTGGGTCCAATCTTTGCATCTGCGATTTTTGTCTTCGGGCTGACGTTTGGCAGCTTTCTAAACGTGTGTATCTACCGCCTGCCCCGCGGCCTGACCGTGACAAAGCCGCGATCACGTTGCCCGAACTGTCATAATCCAATCAGGTTTTACGACAACATTCCCGTCCTGAGCTGGCTCATATTGCGCGGACGCTGCCGGGATTGCGCCGCGCGAATCTCGGCGCGGTACATGGTGGTCGAGCTTCTTACGGGACTCCTCTTTCTCTTTTGCTATCAGAAATTGGGTTTCACCTTGGCGGCCTTGAAGTGCTCCGTCTTCGGATTCTTGCTGCTCGGCCTTATCTTCAGTGATGCGGAAACCAGGCTCCTCCCCGACAAGTTAACTTTGCCTGGACTTGGTCTGGGTCTGCTGTTCAGCCTTTTCGTGCCGGTAAATGACCTGGCCGCGCAACTGATCCCCGGCATGGTCTCGCTTCCCCTCAGCTCCGACGTGTCTTGGCGCCTGTTTTCGTTTGCAGATGCGCTGCTGGGCGCGGCGGTTGGGGCTTCGTTCATCTACGGCGCAGGAGAGATTTACAGGCACTGGCGGGGAGCGGAAGGCATGGGGTTGGGCGACGTCAAACTCATGGCGATGGTGGGCGCATTTTTAGGACTGCGGCTGACGGTCTTCACCCTCTTCGCCGCCACGCTCGCAGGTTCGCTTTTCGGGGTAGGTACGATGATCATGGTTTGGAGCAAGCGAACGCGCCGCCGCATTCTGCGCCATCATGAGAGTGCTCGCGACGCCAGCCGCCGCGCGTGGCAGTCCGCTGCCCTGGTCTATCGCAATTATCAAATGCCATTTGGTGTTTTCCTGGGAACGATGGCTCTGGTCGCGTTCTTCTTCGGTAGCGAATTCCTGCGCTGGTATTGGGGGCTGCTGTGAAGCTGCTTACCACCCCCTCTCTCCCTGCGCATGGCGGGCGTGGCGGCCGGATCGGTATTCGCTTTCTTCGCGGGTTTTTTCTTGATCCGCCAAATACGTCGCAACAGGCGGAGCGCAGGCTTGGCGAAGGCGATCGCGCCACCAAGAGCTCCCCGCGGCATATATATCACGGCAGCAAAAACACGAGTACAGGCTCTCGAGCAGGCGAGCGGCGCCGCGCCAAGACCAGCGAGAAAATCAGCGGAGCAGTCCGCTCATCACTATGTACGCGGACGTATGAACGGGACAAGGAGATTGCAATTACAAAGGCAAAATCAAGGCCAAGCAAAAGGACCTGGACCGCACGATCTCGCGGACTCGCAAAACTGGGGCCCGGGCGTGCTCGAGTAACGGAACCTCCGGCAGAACTATTGCGCTTCCATCAACTTTCGCAGGCGCCGAATTTGGAGAAGGTGATGGCGCCCATGCACCCAATGAAATCTTCGCCACTCGTCCGACGTTAGGGGACCCAGGATAGGGTGATTCACGAGTTTCACATCACTCCCAAAGTGCTGTTCGCAGGCTCGAATGCTTTCGTCCATAGCGGCAAGATTTCTTGCCATGTCCGCTATTACTTTTTCAGGTGCCAACCCCTTGGGGCGCGTCCCGGCGGGGGCTTCCTGACCACCGGGCAGGTAGCCAAGACGCGTGACCACGAAAGCTCGCAGGCGATCCTTGGGCGTTGGCACTCTGGCGGAGGGTTTTCCAGCTTGCCGGCAACGCTCGAAGACGATTCTTGTTCCACTATAGGTAAGCGAAAGGTGCTCCAGAATCTCGGCTACGCTCCACTTCCCTTCCGGGTGCCATGCCAACTCCCGGGCAGAGAGGCCGACGGACTCCTGGGCAATCAGGTTCGCCAGTTGCTGTAGGGATGAATTCATGCGCAGTCGTGACTTTCATTTCGTTTAGAATGAGAAACCCGGCAACGCGATTCAAGAGTTGAGAAGGGGAACATGAACAGACTTTATGCGGTGTTCTTATCGTTGCTATTTCTTGCCGGTTGTTCGTCGGAACAGAGCAAGCCAGCCGTGCCGCCCATGCCGAAGGAGCCGGAACTGTTGACCGGCCGCAGCGCATTTCAAAAGATGTACATCCAGGCCCGTGGCTGGGCGCCCGATGCCAAGCCTTTTCGCCTGGAATCGCAGGTCAACAAGGACTCGAACGGACGCGACGGCAAAGCTGCGATCTGGCGCGCCTCGTTCGCGTCTCCGTCAAAGGGATCAATTAAGCCCTTCGTGTGGTCGGGTACGGACTCCTCCGACGCTCCGTCACGGGGGCTCTCGCCCGGGACTGAGGATTCCTATAGCGTGACCAATTCCAACACCAAGATTTTTGACATGGCCTACATGAAGGTTGATTCCGACAAGGCCTTCGAAGAAGCCCAGAAACATGGCGGCAGCAAGGTTCTGGCCAAGAATCCCAATTTACCAGTCTTGTACATTGCCGGTTGGAGCAGCGAGAATGAGTTGATCTGGCATGTCATCTACGGCAATGATCGCGATAGCGCAAAACTGAAGGTTGCTATTAACGCTTCTACGGGACAATTCTTGAACGTGGAGAAATAAGAGCCTCGAGGCAAGATTTGCGCCGGTTGTCGTGAAGAGTCTTGCGAAATCCGTGAAAATCCAGGCCGAGTCTCATGGATCACTACTTCGCGGGCTCCGCCTTATCAAGCCGCGCTAAACCCTGATGAGCTTCTTTGGCCAGTGGTCCTTCCGGGAGGATCTTCAAATATCCCTCATAGTCCTGCCGTGCCTCATCGAGTTCCCCGAGTTTCTCCAGCGTCTGTCCCAGCCGCAGCGTGGCAATCGCGTCCCCGGGTTTGTAGACCAGCGCCTCGCGGTAGCGCGCTTCGGCGGCGTGGTAATTCTTGCGCCTCAGATAAAAATCGCCTACTTCAATGTCTTTGATCGCGCGGTGCGGATCCCAGGGGTGGAATTCCTGTACGTCTCCCGCTGCTCCGCCCTCGTCTTCCTCAACCTCCGCCTTGCTGTAGGGATGCTTGGCGGCATCGTCTTTGGGTGGACTGATATCCACCCCGGTATCTTTACTGCTGGAAGTCTCACCGCGAGGAAAATGAAGATCCGGAGCGGTTACGTCATCATCATCCGACCGCGGCGGAGCCTGGTTCTGGGGGACACTTTGATTCTGGCCGGTATCTTTCGAATTCGATGGCTGGTTCTGCGCCACAAGGCTGGCGCTCGCACACAACACCACAGCAAAAACAGCAATCCTCATACCAGTATTTTATCGCGAGTCCCCGCCTAACAAGGCCAGTGTTGGCTCGAGACGGCGCGCGATGTCAGCCGCCAGCTCCTGGGCGGCGGTTCCACCACGTAATTCGCGATCAAAATCCTCTCGCCAGACTTCATTCTGGTCCATCATGCGCACCAGCTGCACCGCTACATGAACGTGCAGCCCATCCTCGAAAATACCGCCCTCCACAACGTAGTCGACCACCCGCCCTTTCTCCATATTGGCGTTGGCCGTCGAGTCATGTTCTCTTAGGCTATGCGCGCTCACGGCTAAGTGCTTAGGATGCGTGCGCTCTAATTGTTCAGCCAATGCCTGAGCAAACCCTGCGCTGAGCGAACTCTGACCGGAATTCGTGTTCATATCGCTGAACGGCAAGATCGCCACCCTCACGGGAATCTCGCGATGAAACCAGGAGATCCGCCATGTTGCATAGCCGAGCAACGCAATTGTTAAAACCGCAGCCTCGGCCATCAGCGCCGACGGCATTCGCAGCCAACGAAACAATGCCCAAGCACTGTGATGCCCAGCGGATTGTGTGCCGGTCATGTCTGACCTGTCTACCAGAGCCAGGAAGCGGTAGCCCCGCCGCGGGATTGTTTCTACATACCGCGGCACCGCCGCATCATCACACAGGGCCGCACGAATTTTCTTTACCGCCGTGTTCAAAGCGTGGTCAAACTCGACAAACGTGCCCTCGGGCCAAAGGCGTCGGCACAAATCTTCACGAGTAACGATCTTCCCCGCCTCCTCAATTAACGCCAGCAAGACCTGAAAGGGTTGCTCTTGCAACCGTATCTTCACGCCCTCCTTTCGCAGTACGCGAGCGCGCCCATCCACCTCGAAGGGCCCGAAACGAAAGCAGGCACGAGACTCGCAAGGCATATCTTGTATGGACGGGCATCAAATACTTTTGTTCATAATTTTTTCGCCAGAACACAAATTACACTCAATAGAATCGCAACAACGACTTACCAGTCCACAGCGATTCCATCCACAATTCACCCCACCTAATTGGCCCACCTGCGTCGATTCCTACACTAGACGCGTGATGCGGGGTGTGACGTGGGTAACAGAACTCTATGTTGGTGTGTGGCGCTATTAGTATTCCCGGTTCCCAGTGCCGTGGCGAAACATGGGAAAGACGTTCAAAAATTGCCATTCAAGCTTTACCGTAATCACCTGGTAATCACGACCGGAACACTGGGTGGCCTGGCGCAACGGAACCTGTTGATCGATACGGGGGCGAGTCCCAGTGTGGTGGATCAGGCTTTGGCCTATGAATTGGGATTGAAACCCATTTCCCGTCCACCCGGCGGCATGACTGTGGTTGGCGGAGTTTTCGAGGCCTACTATGCCATTCTGAAAAGCTTCGACCTCGGGCCGATTCACCACGAGTCGGTCCCTATCGCAGTGGCTAATCTCTCGCTCATGCAGGCCGAGGCAGGAGTTCGTATTGATGCCATTGTGGGACTGGATCTGCTGGAACCAAACGATTTTCAGATTGATTACGCCTCCAGAAAAATCAGGTTTGGCGTGACTCGGGCTTCATCTTGGTCAGTGCCGATGGCCCAGATCGCACCGTTCGTAATAGTCGAGACCCATATTAACGGTACTCGAGTGAACTTGGCCGTAGACACTGGCACGCCACAACCCGTGTTGTTTCGAGAAGGACTGCCGGATTCGATCGCGACTCTGCCCGTGGTAGACAAAATCCAACTGTCGAACGTAGCTGGCGATATAGTCGCACCCGAAGTTCAGCTGACAAACTTCAAAGTCGGAAATGCAGACCTGAGCGGGAGCACGGCTGTAATCGCGACTGTTCCGCGATCCCACGCATTTCAGGGGATGCTTGGAATATCGGCTTTCCACCTCAAACGGCTCAGTTTCGATTTCCAACGCCGGCTCTTAAGTTTCGACTTGCGCGATTCTATTGAAAGCGTGCTTCCAAATAGCAGTTCGTGTGAAACTGCCCTTGCGGCCGGTGGTTGCGGCCATGCGCTTCTTGTTCGTGGCCTCTCCCGTCCGCGGGATTAGCAAATCAGCATGAGTTTCTGAACGAGCGCGGCCGAAATGATCCGACAACTGGGAAACCTCGGACATCGCGTCGAGGAGACGGCGAGACCCAGCATAAGCGGCAAAGGATTTTCGAGCCTGATCGGCACATGAAAAAATAGGCCGCTCAGGGGGTGAGCGGCTGGTTGGCGAAGTCGTCCGGGAGAGAAACGGCACACAGAAAACGCAGGAGTTGTAGCGTTATAAGCTAGAAAACGCAAAACGCTCAAGCCGCATCACGTGTGTGCAGTTTGTGTGAAGGGCTCCCAGCATCCCGTGGTCGGTGCAAACTACACCAAATGTTCTTCAGCCACGGAGCTAACTGAAGGAGAACAATAGGAGTCTCCAAACCTGGTTTCCCTTTCCCACGCAAATTTGCCTCAATGAAGAGAATGGCGACACTTGCGACGCATGCCTTAAAAGGGCAACATGGAAACTCCCCGGCCATATTTTTCTATAACATACATGCGGCCACAAGGCATATAAGACGCTATTCGGCGGCTAATTGGCCCCAAGTTGGCCCCAAATTTTCTTGTGAGAAAAAACTCGGGCCAGCGTTTCTTAGCGTCGCCAAGAATTTCTTATAAGCGGTGTGGCTTGCGTGTCCGATCTGGGTGCGTTCTCCGAAGGCACCGAATTGAAAACAATAGAAACAAAGGGGCTGATTAATGCGGCCAAGCGGTCAACTGCAGAGATCTACCCTTTTATACGGCAACCAACTTCGGCAAGAACCGGATGGGAAATCCAACTGGCGGCGGACCGCCTGTTAATTATGCAAGGGGAGACACGCCGGAATTTGTCGCCGGTCTCATTCTGCAAGCCATTGAAGAAAGCCACGCTCAATACTTCGCCAGCGACCGATTACGCCAGTTGGCGGGCGTCTAGGACTCACAGTGATAGCAACAGTAGAAAAAAGCTGTAGGGCACAAGTTTCGCAACAAAAGACGTAATGCGACGGAAAGAGGTACGAGATGAAATATGACTTCCTGATTGAGACATATGAAACAGAGCGCATAAAGGTCATTAGCGCCTGGAGCATGTTCACTGACCAGGATCTCCCGATCCGACCGCACCCCACCGATACGCGTGGACGCAGTCTCCACGAGCATATGGTGCATCAGTGTGTCAGCGAAGATATATGGTTTCGGACCATGCTGGATATCGACGTCGGGGCGCCGCCCTTACCAAGAGATGAGACCAGACTAGAATTCATGCGGCAATACGCGGAAGACAGTGGAAAGCGCCTGGCTGCGCTGCGGGAGAAGGACGAAGCATGGTGGGAAGGGGAGACGAAGTTCTTCGACGTACATCGATCGCGTGCCTGGGTTATGACACGCCGCATGACCCATACTGCCCATCATCGAGGCCAGCAGTTGGCTCTTCTCCGCATGCTCGGGCG
>JBPYDQ010001095.1:0-2698 GCA_051986135.1 Terriglobales bacterium
GTGGTTACCTCGTCAAAGCGATTCATCACATTCGAGGCGTCTTGCAGCAAGTCGGGCAACTTGTCTTGTGAATAGGATAACCTCGAGAAAACGCACAGAATCAGCGCGATTACTAAGCTCTTCATGCCAATCATAGCCCGAATATTCTAGCTCGAGCGTGATAAACCGCAAATGGCCCCTCGGTGCTGATTTCGCTACTCTGAGCTGGCCCCTTTTGATCACCTAATTTGGCCCCACCCTCAACGAACTGGCACCCTGAAGGGCACGTCTGAAGCCCAAGGGGGAACCAGTTGGACAGGAGAGCCAAGGTGGAGCTGTTTGAGCAGATCAGACGGGAGTATGAACACGGAGTAGGAACGATTCGAGGCGTGGCCAACAAGATGAAAGTGCACCGCCGCATGGTGCGTCAGGCACTGGATAGCGCGATCCCACCAGAGCGCAAGCCAGTTCAGCGCAATTGCCCGGCCCTAGGACCGGTAGAAGATTTCATCGATGGGATTTTGCAAGAGGACCGGAAGGCGCCTCGCAAGCAGCGACACACGGCGCACAGGATTTGGCAGCGATTACGTTCCGAGCGGCCTGATTGTAGAGTCGCCGAATCGACGGTGCGACGCTATGTCGGACGGCGGAAGCATGAACTGGGATTGGCAGTGCGGGAAACATTTATTCCGCAGAGCTACGACTGGGGGCAAGAAGGCCAGGTGGATTGGTATGAGGCCGAGGCCGAGCTCGGCGGAGAACGGGTCTGCTTGCAGGTGTTCAGTCTGCGCAGCATGGCCAGCGGGGGAGCTTTTCATCGAGCGTATCCCCGCGCCACGCAGCAAGCTTTTCTGGAAGGGCACGAGCTGGCCTTTGCTTATTTTGGGGGAGTGTTTCGTCGCCTGCGCTACGACAACCTGACCAGCGCAGTGAAGAAGATCCTGCGCGGGTATCAGCGAGAAGAGACAGAGAGATTCATCACGTTTCGCTCGCACTGGGGATATGTAGCTGAGTTCTGTAATCCAGGGGAAGGCCACGAGAAGGGTGGCGTGGAAGGCGAGGTTGGATATTTTCGCCGGAACCACTGGGTGCCCGTACCCAAAGGGTGCGACTTGGCGGAGTTGAACCAGCAACTTTTATTGGCATGTCAGCAAGATCAGCAGCGGATGCTGGCCGGACGCGTGGAGACGGTAGGCACGCGGATGCGAGCGGAACAGGAGCATCTGTTGCCCCTGGCGCGGGAAGGGTTCGAGTTGGCCGAGAGCAGTTTCCCTATCGTGGATAGTTCGGGCTGCGTGAAGGTGCGCAGAAGCTTCTACTCCGTGCCCTTGAAAGCCGGGGTCAAGGTCCAGGCCAAGATCGGTTCGACCTATGTGGAGGTGTGGCAGGACGGCCGTTGTGTAGCGCGGCACGAGCGCAGCTATCGGCCGGGTCAGCAGGTTTTGGATTTGGAACATTACCGGGAAGTGTTGGAGCGCAAACCTGGGGCATTGGCTGGATCGACACCTTTGCAGCAGTGGCGACAAGCAGGGCGATGGCCGGAAAGCTACGACCGATTTTGGAATGAGCTGATGAGCCGGCACGGACGCCAAGCTGGCACACGCGAGATGGTGCGAGTGTTGAAGCTTGGGGCCAAGCATGGGTGGGACAAGCTGCCGGTTGCGGTCGCGACGGCAACCGATCTGAGCTGTTGGGACCCGGCGGCGGTTGAGCATCTGCTGGTGACGGCACAGCAACCGCCGGTGACACGGGAGAGCTTGGCTGTGGGCTGGTTAGAGTTCTACCAACGTCCCCTGCCCAGCGTGCGCCACTATGACGATTTGCTAGACGCGGAGGTGGTGCGATGAACCAACTCCAAGTCACGACGATTGAGCAACAGTGCCGGCTGCTGCGTCTGGGAACCATGGCCACGCAGTGTGCATCGCTGGCCGAAGCGGCGATCCGTGAGCAGCAAGGCCACTTGGATTATCTGGAGGCTTTGCTGAGTGCCGAGATCGAAGAACGGGAGCAGCGCACGGTCGAACGACGGCTGGCGGAAGCACGCCTGCCGCGGATGAAGACCCTGGAGGAGTTTGATTTTTCACAATCGCCGAAGATATCGGCGGCGCAGATCCGGGCCTTGGCCGAAGGCGATTACATCGGGAAGGCCGAACCAGTGCTGTTCATCGGGGAGTGCGGCACGGGCAAGACCCATCTGATGACCGGGCTGTGCGTGGCCGCTTGCCGGCAGAGGCGGCGGGTGCGATTCACGACGACGGCGAGCCTGGTGAATGAACTGGTAGAAGCCAAGCACCAGGTCCAGCTGCGTCGGGTGATGGCGCGTTGGTCGCGCTACGACGTGATCGCCATAGATGAAGTGGGCTATGTACCCCTGGCCGAAATCGGAGCCGAGTTCCTGTTTCAAGTGATTGCCGAACGGGCCGAGAAAGCCGCGGTTCTGATGACCACCAACTTGCCCTTTTCCGAGTGGACCCAAGTCATCCCCAATGCCCGTTTATGTAAAGCCTTGCTGGACCGCATCACCGATCGGGCGCACATCATCGAGACCGGCAGCGACTCTTACCGGTTCCGCAGGACCATCGAAAAGAGGCAGAGAAAAAAAGCAGGTACAGAGGCTACGTAGGTACACAAAGTTCTGCTGGAGCTTCCGCTTCGCCCTAAACGCTCCGCCCTCCGGGCTCCGCAGGGCTACGCTCCAGCCCCAGCAGAACTCGTGTAC
>JBPYDQ010001096.1:0-2839 GCA_051986135.1 Terriglobales bacterium
ATTTCAGCGGAACTTGAACTGGGTTTTGTTGATTTTTAAGGCTTTGATCCGGTTGTCGAGTGTCGATGGTGGAATTCCAAGCTTCGCTGCCGCCCCTGACGGTCCGGAAACCCGGCCTCTGGTCGCGGCCAGCGCTGCCTCGATAATCTCCCGCTCCCCAACCGGTTCAACCTGATCCTTGACGATTGGCGACGCCTTAACCCGGGGTGGGGGCGGAACAAGTTCCTTGGAAAGCCACAATTCGTCAACGGAAAAAACCTCACCAGAGCTCAGGATTACGGATCTCTCAACGACGTTCTGCAACTCGCGGATGTTGCCGGGCCAGTCGTAGGACTGCAATAGATCCAGCGTCTTTTTGTCGATCGAGCGGATCTCCTTGCCCGCCTTGGCGGCGTAGCGTTGCACGAAGTACTCGATCAGCAGCAGGACATCGTCCTTTCGTTCCCGGAGGGGCGGCACCTCGATGGGAAACACATTTAGCCGATAAAAGAGGTCCTGGCGGAAGGTCCCATTGGCTACCGCTGCCTCTAAGTCACGATTCGTCGCAGCGATGACACGAAGGTCGATATGGATAGGTTGCCCTCCCCCGACCCGTTCCAATTCCCGTTCCTGCAGCACTCGGAGTAACGCGACCTGGGTGTCAGGCAGAAGTTCGCCCACTTCGTCGAGGAAAATCGTTCCCCCGTCTGCGAGTTCAAAACGGCCAAGGCGCCTTTGCGTGGCTCCCGTGAAGGCCCCCTTCTCATGGCCGAACAACTCTGAGGGGATCAAGTCACGGGGGATTGCCGCACAGTTCACGCTAACGAAGGCGCGCCCGGATCTCTGAGACGCTTTGTGGATTGCCCGTGCGATGAGTTCCTTGCCGGTACCCGTCTCCCCTGTTATCAAGATTGTGGAGTCAGTGGGAGCGACTTTGGCGATGCGAGAAAGAACAACTTTCAACCTATTCGAGGTGCCGACAATTTCATCGAACATCGAGGTGCGCTCGACCTCGTCCCGGAGAGCTATGTTTTCCCTATAGAGCTGGTCCTTGAGAAGCTTGAGATCGTCCTCGGCGCGCTTACGGTCGATGCCCTGTGCGATGCCATCAGCAATGAAGGCCAGGGTCTCCAGCGTACTCTCGGTAAGCGCTTGCCGGGAGAACATTCCCATGACGCCTACGACCCTGTCCTCGACCACGAGAGGGTAACCGGCAAAGGATTGCATTTTTTCAGTTCTGGCCCAGTTGTGATCACTGATTCGCGGATCGTTTTGGACATCATTGGTCATATGCGCTTTTCTTTCTCGGGCAATTAGGCCGATCTTAACCTGGCCAACGGGGATTCGACTGAATCGGCCATCCAGACGGGTATACATCCCAGCGCTTGCTTCCAACTCTAACTCTGTGCCTCCGCTCTTGAGCGTCCAAATGCGGGCAAACGCCGCATCGAAATGTCGAACCATGGTCTCAGCGCAGCGATGCAGAATACCCCTCAAAGTGTCCTTACTTGCCAGCGCCATAGCGATCTCTGCACGGAACGCCGAGAGGCGCGTTCGCTCCGACATCACCGCCCGCAACTGGCCTTCAACGCGCTTTTGTTCGCTCAAATCGAGAACGAATGCGACACCCTCGCTCCCGCTGTCTTCGAAGAATGCGCCGCCGATCAGTATCGGCACGCGGCTGCCATTTTTCCTAAAGTACTCTTTTTCGCAAGGCCGAAAGACTCCGTTTGCCCTCAAATCGGCGATTGCCCGTTCGTCCTGGTCGCGCCATTCGGGGGGCGTGAGTTCCGTCCAGCGGATCCGACCCGAAGCGAGATCTTCACGGTCGTATCCCACGATGTGGAGAAACGCATCATTGGCCCCAGTGATCGTCCCTTCGAGATTCCACATGACAATGCCCACAACATTGGCTTCGACCAGACGCCGGATCTTCGCTTCACGGTTCTGGAGTTCACGGTAAAAGCGGCTGGTCTCGGCCAACAGTTCCTGGCTCGCGCTTAGTTTCTGGCGTTCGAGTTCCGCCTCGCTACGCAGGCGCTCCTCGCGTTCCGCCGTAACGCGACGCAATTGGGCCATCTTGACGTGCGTAGCCACGCGTGCCAGCAGCTCTCGCGACGTAAACGGCTTCACGAGATAATCGTCGGCGTCGGCCTGCAGCCCTTCCACGCGCGACTCCTCGCCCGCTCGCGCAGAAAGCAAGATCACCGGCGTGCTGCAGAGGGCTGAGTCCTCGCGAATGGCTCGCAGTAAGGCAAACCCATCCATCCTCGGCATTATGACGTCGGCTAGCACAAGGGCAGGGCGCAACTGTCGTGCGGCTTCCAAGGCTTGGCTGCCGTCAGCAACGGCGTGCACCTGGTATTGATCAGTCAGCAGGCGCTGGAGGTATCGACGCATGTCCGTGTTGTCATCGGCCAGGATTATCAGTTCGCGTTTCGCCGCCGGTTTGAGGTCCGGCGAGGAAGTGAGCAACGGTAGTTTGCCAAGCATCGCCACATCGTCCGCCGCGCCCGATTCATTTCCCAACCACTGTTGTGCCTCTTTGACATAAGCTTCGGCTCGAATTTTAGTGGACGTGAATGATTGTGCGGCCTGCATGCGCTCCGCCGGTAGATGAGCCTTGCCGCTCGGAATCGCCACCGTAAACGTGCTGCCTTGACCGAGCGCGCTCTCCACCCGCACGCTGCCACCGTGCAGCCTGACGAGTTCTTGAACGAGTGCCAGTCCGATCCCTGTGCCTTCGTACGTCCTGGCGTGGACACCCTCGATGCGATGAAAGCGCTCGAACACCCGCTCGCGTTGGTCGTCGGGAATTCCCACGCCTGTGTCACGGACCTGCAATTCCACTGTGCCATCG
>JBPYDQ010001097.1:0-3838 GCA_051986135.1 Terriglobales bacterium
TTTGATCCGCGCACGTCGCTTTACCGCACGCTTTTGCAGGTTTATGGAATCCACATCGTGCAAGCAGACGAGGTGGTCGAAGCGGGCTTAGCCAATACGGAAGAAGCGCGGTTGCTGGGAATCCCCAAGGGAGACCCGGTGTTTTTGTTTACCCGCACTTCTTACGTGGAGGGCGGAAAGGCCGTGGAGTACGTAAAGTCCACGTTTCGGGGGGACCGTTACAAGATCACGAACCGATTAGGGGCGGTCCGGTGATGGGGTTACTCAGGCTGAAGCATGAACAAAATCGTGGAAAGACCGTGGGAAGTAGAAGTCAAGGCTCTTTGCATTTGGCGCAGGTGGGTGAACACAAGGAGGTGTTGCATGAAAGAAATAGCAAGGAAGTGCTTGGGAGTACTTTTGCTGATGTTCTGCCTGAGTTTCGCAAGCTACAGCCAGAACGTCACGGGCACTATTCTCGGAACGGTTACGGACTCGAAAGGTGACGCCGTGGCGAATGCAACCGTCACCATAACGAACACGGATCAGAATATTGCGGTCCGCACCGTTACAACCGACGAGCAAGGCCAGTACGTTGTCCCGCTTCTGCCCGTGGGCCGGTACAGCGTTACGGCGGCGGCGACAGGCTTCAAGAAGGCGATACAGGCCGGTATCGTTCTCAATGTGAACGACAAAGTCGCCGTCAATCTCGCACTCGAAGTGGGCGCGGTCAGTGAAACTGTCACCGTGGAAGCTAGCGCCCTCCAAGTGGACACGCAGAGTGCCACAGCTACGGGCGTGATCTCCGGCCTGCAGCTTCGCGAGCTCTCGCTCAACAGCCGCAACTACGCGCAGCTTGTACTCTTGGTGCCCGGCGCTTCGGATTCCGGCAACGCCGACCAGATTTTCCCAGGAGCTACCGCTCCAATCGGTACGAACCTCATCACCTTCCAAATCAATGGGAACCGACGCGAAGAGAACAATTGGCAGGTCGACGGCGCGGACAACGTGGACCGCGGTTCCAATCTCACTTTGCTTTCCTTCCCAAGCATTGACGCCATCAGCGAGTTTCGCGTTGTTCGCGGCGTGTATGACGCCGAGTCCGGCCGCTCCGCGGGTGCGCAGGTTAACGTGATTACCCGCTCCGGAACCAGCGACCTTCATGGTGGCCTCTATGAGTTTTTCCGCAATGACGATCTGAATGCCAACAGTTTTTTCAACAACACCACGACGCCTGTTACCCCGCGTTCCAGGCTGCGCTATAACGATTTCGGCGGCACTGTCGGCGGCCCAGTATGGATTCCAAAAATCTACGAGCAGCGCGATAAGACGTTCTTCTTTGTGTCTGAGGAAGCCCGGAGAATCGTTACCTATTCCAATCCCAGCGCCACGGTCCCCTATTCGGGGATGATCGGCGGACAGTTCAACCACGTGGTTTGCACACAATGGGCAAATAGCAACGGCGCCCCTGGACCTTGCACCGCTTACGGAACGAGCATTCCCTCCACATCCATTGACCCTGTGGCTGCGGCGTACGTGAAGGACCTCTTCTCCAAGTTCCCATCGCCCAATCTGGCCAGTGTGGCCAATCCGTTCGGATATATCGCGAGCCTGGGCAATACGTTCAACTTCCGCGAAGACATGATCAAGATCGATCACGTTTTCAACCGTAAGCTTAGCGTCAATGGTAAGTTTCTACACGACACCAACCCGACACTCGAGCAGGGGGGGCTCTTCACCAACACCGCTATCCCTGGAATTTCCACGACTTCGACCAGCTCGCCCGGCCATCAATACAACATTGCCGCGACACTGACTCTCAGCCCGAAATTGCTAATTGACGGAGGATATCGCTACTCTTATGGCGCGATCCTCAGTAACGTCATCGGCGCTGAGAATTTCTCCCAATCACCGGAGATCAAAACTGCGCTCGGCAGCTCGTTTCCCTTTCAGAATGTCCTTGGCCGTGTGCCAACTATTTCCATGACCGGTGCATCTTTTACGAACACAGGCGGGAACACTTTAGGCGATTTTGGACCTTATCGCGACTACAACATCAATCACACGACTTACGGGAACGTGACCAAAGTCATCGGCTCACACACTCTGAAATTTGGTGCGATCTACTATCACTATAACAAGCATGAGAACCAACTCTCTGGCAGCAATAACGGCGCGTTCTCGTTCGATAATTCGAATCAGCCCGCGGCTGCGACTCTCTTCAATGGGGCTCCCGTTTGTACTGGAACGGCCGCCACGGGCGGTACGTGCCCTTTTCCTTTTGAGCAGGCCTTTGCGAACTTTCTGTTGGGTCAGGATGCGAGCTTTTCCCAGGCCTCCTTGGACGTAACCGCCAACATCTTTGACAATCAGTTTGAGTACTATGGGCAAGACTCCTGGCGGGTCAGGCGCAACGTTACCGTGACCTACGGTCTCCGCCATTCTTTTTTCCGTGAGCCCACCGACGCCAGCGGCCCCGGCGGATCGAGCCGACTTGTCAATTTCGATCCCGCCCTGTGGAATCCTTCGGAAGCGCCCTGCATCACGGCGAACGGGGCGATGGATGTCACCTTGGTCAACGGGGTCCCCTCGGGCAGTGATTGCAATCCGAACTACAATCCACTGAATGGGCTTATCTTTGCCAATCCGCCTAACTTCCACGGGTTCGTTGGAACCAAGTCCCCCTTCGGAAGCAAGGTGGGTAAAGAGTTCAATCGTGCCATCGCGCCGCGCCTGGGCATCGCTTGGGATCCCTTTGGCAACGGACTGACTTCAGTTCGAGCGGGGTATGGGATGTTCTATGACAATGGTCTTGAATTCGGCAACCCGGAACTCAACGTTGGCTTGAGCCAGGGCTTCCTGACGAACCTGAGTGTTAACAGCAGCACGTTCTCGAACCCGACCGGTGCCACTACGACGGCCGCCACCACAACCCCATTCACGATCCAATCCAGAATGCCGATTGACTACAAACCTGCCTACTCTCAGCAATGGAGTCTGGATGTCCAGCGTCAATTTGCGGGCACGTGGTTAGCCGATCTTGGATACTATGGCAGCAACGGCATCCACCTTCCGGGCTTCGAGGACCTTAACCAAGCTCCCGTCGCGTCCTATTTGAACTGTACTGCAGCGACGCCATGCTTCGCAGGCCCCGGAGCAAACACTGCAGCTTGCACCGTCGCTGGCGGCTGCGCCGTAGCCATTGCGGCACCCGTCAATTCTACGAAGAAATCGAACCAGCTCAATGTACTTCGTCCTTACACTGGATACGGACCGGGTCTGTTCTTCATTGATGCCTTTACCTCTAATTACCACTCCTTGCAAGCGCAGTTGCAGAAGCGTTTCAGCGGCAACTCACTTGTCAACGTTTCCTACACCTGGTCACACGGTTTGACCACCGATCCAGCGGATCGCAGCACGGGAGGCTCGGCACTTCCTCAAGTCACCGGCGATCTCCGTGGCAACTACGGCCCCACGATTGCGGACCGCCGGCACGTGCTGACGGCGAACTTCGTCTATGATCTCCCCTTCTACCGCACACAGCAGGGGCTGCTCGGCCACCTCGTTGGCGGCTGGGAACTTTCCGGAGTCCAAACCTTTCAGACTGGACTCCCGCTAACCGCCGTGTTGGGCAACGGCACTTGTTTTGGGACCGGAGTTGCCTGCAACGACCCGACTGGCTCAGGCTGCCTACTCGGTGCCTCGCCCCTGGGTTGCCGTCCAAATCAGGTCAGCAACCCCAACGCCAACGCTCCAAACACCTACGCGAGTTGGTTCAATGCGTCTGCGTTTGCTGCGCCTCCTGCCACGCAAACAACGGAAACAAGCGAGCGTCCTGGCGCCATCCGCGGCCCGGGAT
>JBPYDQ010001098.1:0-8160 GCA_051986135.1 Terriglobales bacterium
CATTCCGGCTAAGGTCTGTTGCTGTCGACAACCGGCTTAAGGAAAGTAGAAGAACCTGGGGTGATCAGGCATCTTACCCGTACTCAGATTTCATCCAAGATTCGCTGAAACGATTGGCGCGCTAGGAGTTGGCGCTCGACGGAGCGGCGGACAGATCGGTAAGGGCATCCTTATCCGTCGCGGAATTTCGAAAGGAACGACCAGCAAGTGGGAGCCAGAAAAATTCTGATTACCGGGGGCGCCGGATTTGTAGGTTCACACACCGCTGATCAGCTGCTCAAGCAGGGCTACGACGTTCGCATCTACGACAGTCTCAGTGAACAAGTGCACGGCGCCGAATTTCCTCCCTATCTGTCAAAGGAAGTCGAATTCATTCGCGGGGACATTCGCAACCTTCCTCACCTAACGCGCATGCTGCGGGAGGTCGAAGTGATTTATCACTTGGCGGCGGCGGTGGGCGTTGGCCAATCCATGTACCGCATAGCCGACTACACCGCGGCGAACACGCTGGGGACTGCCAATCTGTTGCAGGCGATCCTGGACAGCCGGATTGACCTGAAAAAGATCATCGTTGCCTCGTCAATGTCAATTTACGGAGAAGGCGAATACTCCTGCGTCGAATGCGGTGAAGTCGCCCCCCGCGGGCGATCTCTGGAACAACTGCAGGCCAAGACATGGGAAATCTCATGCCCACGGTGCGGCCGAACCCTGTCCCCCATCCCAACGCGCGAATCCAAGCCACTCGATTGCAGTTCGATCTATGCCCTTTCCAAAAGAGACCAGGAGGAGATGGTCCTGCTATTCGGGCGGACCTATGACATTCCCGCAGTGGCGCTGCGTTATTTCAACATTTTTGGAACGCGCCAGGCGCTTTCGAACCCCTACACCGGGGTGGTCGCGATCTTTGCTTCCAGGTTATTGAATGGCAAGCCTCCGGTTGTGTTCGAAGACGGAGAGCAGTTGCGGGATTTTGTGAGCGTCCACGACATCGTGCAGGCGAATGTGCTTGCCATGGAGCGCCCAGGCGCAAATGGAATGGCCCTGAATATCGCTTCTGGACAGCCGATTTCGATCCGGGAAATCGCCATCGAACTGGCCAGTACGCTGGCGGCTCCGATGCCGATTGAGACCACCGGGAAGTACCGGGCAGGGGACATACGCCATTGCTTCGCTGACATTTCCTCTGCTGCCCAGGTGCTCGGATATCAGCCCCAGGTTAAGTTTGCCGATGGACTCCGGGAGCTGGTGGGCTGGTTGGGATCGCAACGCGCGGAAGATCGGGTCGCCGATGCCATCGAGAGACTCGAGGTTCGCGGTCTGGTCGCTTAACAGGTAAGGAGGGAGGTTGCTCGTAACGGAAGGAAAGTGTGATGAAGGATACGGATAATGTCGGGCCGATTCGCTCCGTGCTGATTTTTGGCGGCGCCGGGTTTATTGGCTCGAACTGGGCTCATCGCCTGCTGACGACCACCCAGGCCAGGGTCCACATTTTCGACAACCTGTCCCGCCGAGGCGTCGACCACAACCTGAAATGGTTGCAAAAAGCTGCGTCCGGCTCCGACCGGCTCGAAATCACGATTGCCGACGTTCGAAACGCGGTTGCGGTCGAGTGTGCGGTCGAAAGAGCGCGGGAGATTTATCACTTCGCCGCGCAAGTGGCTGTGACTACCTCGGTCGAGGACCCTCGGTTCGACTTGGAGGTGAATGTTGGGGGAAGTTTCAATGTGTTGGAGGCGGCCAGAAAAACCAGCCGGCGCCCATTCCTGCTCTTCACCTCCACCAACAAAGTCTATGGCAGTTTGCAAGATCGTCCCGGCATTCCTGCCGCTACCCGTTATAGCTGCAACGAGAGTGACTCGATTTCTGAGTTGCAGCCGCTCGACTTCCACTCCCCTTATGGTTGCTCCAAAGGGGCTGCCGAACAGTATGTTCATGACTATGCGCGCATTTATCAGCTTCCCACTGTCGTTTTCCGCATGTCCTGCATCGCCGGTCCGCGCCAATTCGGCAATGAAGACCAAGGTTGGGTGGCTCACTTCCTCTATTCGGCCTTGCGTGGGGAGCCTATCACAATCTACGGAAACGGCCGGCAGGTTCGGGATGTCCTGGCGGTCGAAGATCTCATGCGTGCCTTCGAAGCGGTGCGCGATCGGCTGGACCGCACAGCAGGCGAAGTCTACAACGTGGGCGGCGGATTGAAGAATTCCGTATCGCTCCTCGAGTTGATCGCGGAAATCCGGCGTTCTACCGGTCATCGCCTGCAATATGAGACGCAACCTGTCAGGCCTGGCGATCAAGCCTTGTACGTCACTGATTTTGAGAAGCTCAGGCGTCACACCGGGTGGGAGCCGAAGATGAGTCTCGCCGAAACTCTCCAAAATATGTACCAGTGGTGGACGCAAAATAGGGAGTTGTTCCGGCCCGCCGCCGCCGCTCGGCGTTTTGCCGTTCCTGAGTTCGAGCCCGCCCCCGGGGTCGTGTCATGAGATTTGCCCTGGTCAATCCCGCCTGGGATTTTACGCGTTCCATCTACTTCGGCTGCCGGGAACCTCACTATCCGCTGGAGTTGCTGTTTGCATTCGACCAGTTGCGGGCGGCTGGTCACGAGCCGTTGCTCATCGATGCTCAGCTCGACAAACTCAGCATGGCAGAAACCAAACGGCGACTGGGAAGGTTCAAGCCCGATTTCCTGGTGATGCCGACAGCGCCGTCGTACTTGTTCTGGCGCTGCCCGCCTCCGGAATTGCGGGTTCCGCTTAACTGGTTCGCGGAGCTTGATCAGATGGCGATAAAAATTGCGATTGGACCGCATGCCTCGGCTACGCCGGGTGCAACGCTGCGCAAACTCGGTTGCCATGTAGCCATTCGCGGCGAGCCCGATGAAGTACTGGCTCAGTTGCCTTCGCGCGCCTGGTCCGATATCGAGGGTTGTTGCTGGATAGATAGAGAAGGCGAGCACATCAGCGCGTCGCTGGCGGTCACGGATATGGGTCGACTGGGGGCGCTCTCGTTCGAGAACTACGATGTCGAAGCGCATACCCACCGCCATCACGTGTTTTCCGGAACCGGACGCGGAGCCGAGTTGGAATTCGCCCGGGGATGTCCCTGGGCCTGCAGCTTCTGCAACAAGACCCTCTTCCGCAATAAGTTTCGGGAACGCAACGTTGACGAAGTTCTTAAGGAAATAGACACGCTTTTGTCGCGGGGAGTGGACTACATCTATTGGATCGATGAAATTTTCGGGGTCGGGAAGAATGTTAAACGACTACTTGAGGAGATTGCCAGGATCCCCATAAACATCGGCCTGCAGACGCGAATCGATCTGTGGGATGAGGAGACGCTTGACCTGCTAGGACGGGCGCACTGCATTTCTATGGAGTGCGGAGTTGAGTCGATCAGTGAAGCCGGACGCGAAGAGCTGAACAAGGGCTGTCGTCTAACTACGGATCGGCTAAGCGACCTGCTCATCTACGCTCGCCAGCGAATACCCTGGGTTCAGGCGAATCTCATCTTGACCGAGCATGACGACCGGCGGCAGATTCGAGCGTGGCAGGACCGACTGAAGGCGGCAGGCGTATGGGTTAGCGAACCGGTACCGATGTTTCCCTATCCGGGAACTCCTCTGTACAACCAAATGTTCGGTCCGATTGATGATTACGCCTGGGAGCGGGCCCACCACTACTACACGACGACCTTTGACGAAAGCTGTTACAGCGATATTCAGGCTGAGACTCCCGCATCCATTGAGGACCTGGAATGCACGTTCTGATGACCGCGGATACGGTCGGTGGTGTGTGGACCTACACCCGAGAACTGGTGAGCGGCTTAGTACGACGAGGCCATCGCCTCACTTTGGTCAGTCTGGGAAGGCTGCCCTCGACCGTGCAAATTCCGTGGATGGAGGAGTTGCCTAATCTCGACTTCCGTCCAACTCCCTACGCGCTCGAGTGGATGCGGGATTCGGCCGAGGATATCGCGCTTTCCACCACTTACCTGGAAAAATTGATTGCTGAAATCAAACCCGACCTGCTGCATTTCAACCAGTATGCCTATGGAGCGATGAACACATCCTTACCCAAGGTCGTAGTCGCCCACAGCGATGTCTTCAGTTGGTGGGCAGCGGTGAAAGGCGAACCAGCACCGGCAACGGAATGGACCAGATGGTATCGGGAGATCGTGAGTCGGGGACTAGCCGGGGCAGATATAGTCATTGCGCCGTCACTCTGGATGCTGAACAACGTTCGAACCTACTACCTTCCCACGGTTCAGGGACAGGTGATCCATAACGGGCGCAGCCCTGGCCGGTTCGATCCCAATGCCGGAAAACACAATCAGGTTGTGTCCATTGGCCGGCTGTGGGATGCGGCGAAACAGATCTGTCTGCTGACCAAGCACCCGCCCAGCGCACCAGTTTTGATCGTCGGATCCGCGGAGCATCCCGACAAGCAACCGAGCGCCTGCGATGTGGCAGCGATGCCCACTGGAATCAGGTTCTGCGGCCCGCTATCGGAAGAGGAAATTCGCACAGTGTTGGCGCAGGCTTCCATGTACGCCGCCTGTTCCAGCTATGAACCCTTCGGATTAGCGCCGCTCGAGGCGGCCCTGTCCCGCTGCGCTCTGATTGCCAATGATATTCCCAGCTTCCGCGAGTTGTGGGGAGATTCGGCCCTCTATTTCCGCACCAACGATTCGGACAGCCTTGCCGAGACAATCCGCCATTTGACTGCTGATGTCGAACTTTGCGAGCAATACGCCGAGAGCGCATACCGTCACGCGCTACGAAACTTCGCTGTGGAGCCGATGATTAACGCCTACGAACGGCTTTACCGGACGCTAGTAGTCAAGGAGGCCGCCGCGTGAGCGGACGTCTGAGCTTCGGAATTTTCGCGCATTCCTGGACTTCGGACTGGAATCACGGCAATGCGCATTTTCTGCGTGGCCTGGCACAGGAACTGGTGAGCCTGGGCCACCAGGTGCGCTGTTACGAAGAAGCAGACTCCTGGTCACGACGGAATTTGCGACAAGAAGGAACGGCCGCCGAAGGGCAGGCTCTTAATCAGTTCAGAGCGGCTTTCCCCCAGCTCGATGTTCGCATATATCGCAGAAATAGCGTGTTCCTTGATTTTCTTCGGCAAGAGCTGCGCGACGCCGACATCGTCCTGGTTCACGAATGGAATCATCCAGAAGTAGTAAATTCCTTGTTGGCGATGAAAGACAAGCTGGGATTCCGAGCTCTTCTTCACGATACCCATCATCGCTCTTACACCCGTGCGAAGGAGATCCTGAAATTCAATTTGACCGAATTCGATGCGGTCCTGGCTTTTGGCGAAGCCATTCGGAAAATCTATGTCGAAAGATTCGGAATAAAGCGAGCCTGGACCTTGCATGAGGCGGCTGATATCACTCATTTTCGACCCCTGCCGGCAGAGAAAAATACAGACGTAATCTGGGTGGGAAACTGGGGAGACGAGGAGCGAACCGGCGAACTAGAAGAATTCTTGATACAACCGGCCGCCAAGCTGCACCGCAAATTTCGAGTCTACGGAGTTCGTTACCCGCAACCGGCCCAGGCGCGGCTCGAAAGCGCTGGCATCGAATATCGCGGCTATCTGCCTAATCTCGAGACTCCTCGGGCCTACGGCCATAGCCGGATCGCATTGCATGTTCCACGACGATTCTATTCGAACGGCCTGAGCGGCGTTCCCACCATTCGGGTGTTCGAGACTTTGGCCTGCGGAATACCACTGCTTTCGACTCCCTGGACAGATACGGATGGCCTGTTCTCGGCAGGCCAAGACTATCTCTCCGTCGAGGATGGACGAGCCATGGAAGCCGAGATGCGACACCTTCTCGGTGATCAGCGTGCGCGTGAACAAATGGTGGCTCATGGTCTGAAGACCATCCGGGAAAAGCATACCTGCGCCCACCGGGCGCGCCAGTTGATGGAAATTTGCGAGGAACTCGGAAAATGAGGATCTTCACCTTCGGTTCCAGTCTTACTTCGTCGTACTGGAATGGTGCAGCCACGTATTACCGGGGCATGTACAAGAGCCTAGCGGCTCTCGGCTACCAGATCACATTCGCCGAGCCCGACATCTTCCAGCGCCAGCAGAATCGGGATACTCAGCACATTGCTTACGCGAATGTGGTGGTCTACCAAACTCCCGCTGAAATCCCCCGGCTCCTCGAGATGGCAAAGAAGTCGGATCTCATTATCAAACATAGCGGTGTAGGCGCCGATGACCAAACCCTGGAGCGCGCTGTGCTGCTTCTGAGGACGGCGACGAATCGCATCGCCTTTTGGGATGTCGATGCACCGGCAACGCTGGCTCGCACGGAAGAAAATCGGGACGACCCGTTCCGTTCCCTGATCCCACAGTACGACTGTATCTTTACCTACGGCGGAGGAGCGTCTGTCGTGGAGCGCTACCGACGCCTCGGAGCCAAGAACTGTACCCCCATCTATAACGGGCTGGACCCGGAGACCCATCATCCCGTTGCCCGAGAGGCCAAGCTGGCGTGCGACCTTGCTTTTGTGGGACATCGGCTTCCCGACCGCGAGCGCCGGGTCGAGCAATTCTTCTTCCGAGCTGCCGAACTCGCGCCCGACATGGAGTTCATCCTTGGTGGCGAAGGCTGGGGCGGACGACGACTCCCGCCGAATGTCCGCTGGATTGGTCACGTACCGACGAACGATCACAACCGGGTGAACTGCTCGGCGCGGATGGTTTTGAATATCAATCGCGACTCGATGGCGAATGTCGGTTTTTCGCCGCCTACGCGCGTGTTTGAAGCAGCTGGCGCGGGGGCCTGTCTCATCACGGACGCTTGGCGGGGAGTTGACCAATTTTTCGTCCCCGGCACAGAGATTCTCGTAGCTGCTTCCGCGGACGAGATTGTTGCGTTTTTGCGCAATCGGTCACTCGCCGACGCCGCCACAATTGGGGCCGCAATGCGCCAGCGCGCCCTGAAAGACCATACCTATGAACTGCGAGCGCGGAGGTTTCATCAGGTGTTCGAAGGCCGGAGGGAAGCGGAACCGGAATTGAACCTGGCGGAATCGCGTACCTGAGGAGGGCGGGCTCGGTGAAAATCGTCATCTTTGGGTTGTCGATAACCTCGTCGTGGGGCAATGGTCATGCCACAACCTTTCGAGCCTTGGCCCGAGCGCTCCGTACACGCGGACACTCGATTGTCTTTTTCGAGAAAGACGTCGAATGGTACGCCTCGAACCGCGACATGCCCGAGCCTCCGTTCTGCCAGGTGCGGCTATACCAGTCCTGGCGGCAAATTGTGCCGTCGGTTCGCAGCGAGCTCTCTGATGCCGATGTCGCCATGGTCGGCTCGTATTTCCCTGACGGCCCCGCGGCGATCGCCGAGGTCTTCCATTCCAAAGCACCAGTCAAAGCCTTTTACGATATTGACACACCCATTACCGTCGCCAGCCTGCGCAGGGGCGGCGCCGATTACCTGCGGCCGGAACAAGTGCCGGGATTCGACGTCTATTTCAGCTTCACAGGCGGGCCGCTTCTCCGCGTGCTCGAGTCTACGTTCGGGGCGCAAAGGCCGGTTCCGCTGTACTGCTCCTTCGATCCCGATAAGTACCGCTTTGCTCGAGTGCGGCCTGAGTATGAATGTGATTTCAGTTATATGGGTACGTACGCTCCCGATCGACAGCAGAAAATCGAGCAGCTCTTTTGTACCCCTGCACGCGAGCTGCCCGGCAAGAGATTTCTCCTGGCCGGTCCACAATATCCAGACAATATTCGTTGGCCGCAGAATGTGGAACGAATCACCCACGTAGACCCGCAGTCTCATGCTTCCTTTTACTCCTCCTCCCGGATGACGCTTAACGTTACGCGGCAGGCCATGGTGGTAGCCGGTTACTCGCCCTCCGTGCGACTCTTCGAAGCGGCAGCTTGCTCTGCCACCATCATCTCCGATGGCTGGGATGGTTTAGAGACATTTCTTTCACCACCCAGGGAGATTCTGTTAGCACAGTCGTCCGAAGAGGTTGTCGCTTATCTGACTGGGATGGATAGCGCCGAGATAGCTGCAATCGGTCGGCGGGCGCAAGAAAGAGTTCTTGCCGAACATACGGCGGACCGGCGCGCTAGTGAATTTGAAAATGCAATTGCGGCAGCATTGGGCAGGCGTCCG
>JBPYDQ010001099.1:0-6794 GCA_051986135.1 Terriglobales bacterium
TTCAGACCCCGCCTCGCGGCGGTAGCCCTTGCATCATCACTAGCCCTTTCCTCTATCAGGACGGGCAGAGGACTTGCACCTCCAAGTTACTGAACATGCCCAGCACACGACGTAGCCGCCCGGCGGCAGACGCTACGCATGACGAGCGGAACAGTTATTGCCAAGCGGTTTTGATATAAGTGTGGGTCACGGTTGGGGAGGAGGTGTCCCAGTGACCCCGCCGGCGCTCGAGATTGCCGATCTCATCCGCACCGCTGGAGCTGCCTTCGTCGAACGAAGCCGCCAGTGGATCCGTTGGAAGCATATCAAGGTTTTACTGGCCATTGCGCGCTGTCGTACGGCCGCACTCGGCGGGCATCTTGATGAGTGCACCCGGTGCGCACATCGCACCGCCATTTCGTATAACAGCTGCCGTGATCGCCACTGCCCGAAGTGTCAGACCGCTGCTCGCGAACGGTGGATTGCCGCACGCCGACGAGAACTACTCCCCACGCGCTACCTGCACGTGGTCTTCACCCTCCCTCGCCGCCTGGCCCCGCTGGTGCTGTACAACAAAAAGGTCCTCTACGATCTCTTGTTTCGTACCAGCGCAGAAACCCTTCTCGAAGTCGCTCGCGATCCGAGACACCTCGGTGCAGAGATTGGTTTCTTCAGTGTGTTGCACACGTGGAATCAAAAACTCAAACTTCACCCGCACGTACATTGTGTGGTGCCTGCCGGAGGTCTGTCACTCGATCACACCCGCTGGGTTCGCTCAGCGGACAACTACTTCCTGCCCAAAGCGGTACTACGCAAGGTCTTTCGTGGCAAGTTCGTCGCGGCGCTCCGGCAGGCCTCCCAAAATGGCGAGCTGTACTTCCCCGAAAAGTTAAAACTCCTCGCGCAACCAAAGATCTTCGCTGCCTGGCTACGGCCCCTGTTTCGACAACATTGGGTGGTGTACTTGAAGCGCCCCTTCGGTGGCCCAGAATACGTCGTACAATATCTCGGCCGCTACACCCATCGCGTGGCCATCTCTAACCATCGCCTGGTTTCTCTTGCCGATGGCCAAGTCACATTTCGCTGGCGCGATTCGGCTCACCACAACGAACAGAAGCTCACCAGCTTGTCGCACGATAAATTCTTGCGTCGTTTCCTGCTGCACCTGCTTCCGCAAGGCTTTGTGCGTATCCGGCACTTCGGTTTCCTGGCCTGCCGACGGCGCGCTACGACATTGCCCCTGTGTTTCCAATTGTTGGGCACAGCACAGGAACCACCCACTGAAGAACACGCTCCTTCAGCAGAAGATGCTCTTGATCTTTATCGCTGTCCGAAGTGTGGCGGCCCTATGAAGGTCATCGAGCGGCTTACCGCTGCCGAAATCCAATTTCGTTCTCCACCACAGGTCACCTCTGCGGCATGAAACCACTCTTTCCAACTCGAAGTCCAACTCGAACACTCCGCGCGCCCCGGCGCGCTCCGTATCTCTCTGCTTGGTCATCTAACAAATCCTTTCTTCGAGCCTTTTCAACAACTGTCATGCCGGTATTTTTCATCCTAGCCAATTCCTCAGCACGCGATGTGACTGGTCATGCTCCGCGGCACAACTCTCCTCACGCTTTAAAGCCTTCTCCTCCCACCATTGAATTTCCATAGCGCCCGCGTCCGCCGCAACCACGGGCGGCCACCTCCAAACGGCTCTATCGAACGTGCGCGGAGATCCCTGCTTCCGTTTACGACTCCCAGAAACCGCACGTCCGATAGAGTACTAGCGTTAATCGGGACTTAGACCGTTTCGCAGCTCACGGTTCTTGGCTGCGCCGCGCAGTCCTCACGCGAAGCCGCCGCTTTTTGGAAGGCCTGCTCAATTACGGCGGCGGCAATGTCAAGCCCGCGCGTTTTCGCAATAACTCCCTTGAAATACTGGGCGCGTTCAACGTAACTGCGGTTTGTAAGCACTCTGCGGATTAGCGTCAAGAGGCTGTCTGCGGACAGACCATGGAGGTCGACAAATTCGCCTACACCGTGATAAGCGATTCGCGCAGAGATGCCGGGCTGGTCGTAGGCAATTGGGATCGCGACCATCGGCACGCCGTGCGCTAATGATTCGAGCGTGGTGTTTAGACCGGCATGCGTGATGCAAAGTCTCGCCCGCTCGAGGAGTTCAATTTGAGGCGCGGTGCGCACGACGATTGTGTTCTGCGGTATTGGTTCGAGACCGGCTAGGTCGATATGCTTTCCGATCGACAGAACAACCTGGACATCGGAAAGCTTCCCGACTGCTTCGAGAATCGTCTTGTAGACATGACCCAGCCCGTTCACTAGGGTTCCGAGAGAGGCGTAGATGAGAGGCTTGCCGTTCAGTTTCTCCCATGGGAAGGGGATGGACGCGTGATTTTCACTATCGTGAAACGGGCCAGCGTAGTGAAACTGAGGAGGCCAAGGAATGCCCGGTAAATCAAACTCCTTTGGTGTTTGTGTAATCACGGCCAGCCTTGGGACGGCCGTTGCAGGATTGGTCCAATCGATCTGCAGACCAGCCTTCGCAGCGTATGCTTTCGCGAGGTCGAGACTCGGTGATGCCATACCGCCAAGCTTTTTCAATCCCTCAAGATTTCTGGTGCGAGCCTCCGGCGTGTCTTGGTGCGGCCAATCGTAAACACAGGCAGGCGTAGTTCCCGTTCCGTCGATGGGAAGGGTGTTCCAGATGTGGACGCAGGGAATGTTGAGGCTCATAGGAATGAGTTCGAGGAATCGGTGCAACGTATCGATGACGATGGCTTCGACACCGATCTCCTTGATTAGCCCCGGTAGGTGTTCGAATGCTGCCTTCGCCAGGTCAGGAGTCAAGTGCAAATTCGTCTTCTGCACCGCAGCCAATCCGTGCAGTTTCGAGATGGGTGCGAGATATTTATCCAGTGAGCCCACTGGAAATTCATTTTCACAGTAGGGTACGAAGGTGAGGCCGGCGGAACGGATCGCAGACTCTATGTCGGGAATGCCGATAAACACAACTTCGTGACCGCGGCTTCGCATCCTGCGTGCTAGTGCGGCCATAGGATTCAAATGCCCGACAAAGGGCAAGCTTACAAAAGCAAGTTTCATAGTGATCCCTTTCAGAGCGATAGAGTCTCCCGAAGTAGTTTCCTTTCTACTGAGGGGTAGATTCTGGAGCAGCGGTAGAACAAGTGTCCAAGCAGTAGTTCTCATTGCCCATTTGCTGGGCTTATCACCTGGAACTGATCGCGATTGTCATTCAACTCCCGTGTAGTCGGGTCAACGTTACAAATCCTCGCCGTATCTTGTTGATTCTGAAGTCGGACGGAGTTTTCAGGAGCCACTGATTGAGTTCCCTCCTGTTTGCCTGTAACACGGCAATTTCGTCTGGCCCTAGCTACTGGAACGCTTGGACCACGCAAGTATGTAGACTTTGTAGAGTTCAGGAACATCCACCATCTCACGTATCTTTGCTACAGGGATCCAGCTCCATCCCTGGTGCTCGCCGCTAATTGTTATGTTCTGAAGGGCAGAGAGCGTAGTGTGTTGAAGGTAGCAGCCGTAGGCCCAGATCCAAACTTCCAAGGCATAAGGTACATGAGGCGGCGGAATCGTTAGCACTCCGCGGCCAACACAAGGCCCGATCGCAACTTGGAGTCCAGTTTCTTCTTTGAATTCTCGGGCAAGACAAGCCTCCGGAGTCTCGTTCCCCTCCATCCTGCCACCGGGTAGTTCCCATTCTTTCCTTCCATTTCGCAAGAGGAGAACCGCTAGATCGGCTTTGTTCCTTTTGAAGAGAACGCCTTTGGCAGACACTGGTGGTTTAGAGTCGGTCATTTTGTAACATGCGCAGCCGGTGCGCTGAGACCGAGGTCGTCGAGGCAGCCGAGTCTTCGGCCCAAGAGTGTAGCGGCAAGATGATCCGAAAAAGCCTCTTACCCGCTGGCGTCAAAGCATATTCGTTGTTCTCGCCTTGACGCACGATTGCCATGCTGCGCATTTCGTTGAGCCGTCGGCTGAGGATAGTAGGCGAGAGATTGTCGCAGCGCGCCTGAAGCGCACGAAAGCCAAGGCTTTCTTCCCGCAACTCCCAGAGGATTCGCAGCACCCAGCGCCGGCCGAGGAAGTCGAGGAGCGCCATAACCGGTCGTCCGGTACGTGAACCCCTGACGGGCTGTCCTGGTTTGGAGATTGACATCGACCTACATAAAGTGTAGCATAGTCTTTTGCTACATTTTATGTAGCATACCGGAAACGGATCAGTGTCAAATGACAGTGCGCATAAGACCCCTCGAGTTGCCGTTGGACGAGGAGCATGCCGTCATGCTGAAAAGGTGGATGCCAAAAACTCCCGGCGTCGAACCCCTGGCCATTTTTCGCTTGTTGCTCCGGCATCCCAAGCTTAGCGAAAGTCTCCATCACCTTGGTGCCTTCCAGCTCGGTAACGAGGCTTCTCTTGTCCTCCGCGACCGCGAACTGGTCATTAACAGGACGTGCGCCCGCTGCCACTGTGAGTATGAATGGGGGGTCCACTCTGCCTTGCGGGGCTCTCACGCGGGATTAGGTCTCGCCACGATCACAGCGACGGTCAAGAGCAGCGCCAACGACCCGGTGTGGTCGGCCCGCGAGCGATGCCTGATCGCTCTAGTTGACAGCTTGCACGATACGGGCACGATATCCGATGACCTGTGGAAGCAGCTCCTTGAGTATTGGACGGAAGACCAGATGCTCGAGCTCGCTGTCCTTACAGGTTTTTACCACGTGATCAGCTTTGTGGCCAACATGGCGGGACTGCTTCCCGAGACGTGGGCGCTTCGCTTTCCTTAATGGATGCTTCGCCCATCGTTAAGAACCATGAAAGTGTTGTGCCCCACATCTTCGAAACTAGCTGAAGGAGAACTTGTGAGCTCCGTACCTGCGCGCGGCCTTGCGATTGCGAAGGCTGAGTTTCCGGCGAACGGGGTCCCGGAAATTGTTCGCAGCAAACACAAGTTGAGGATCGTCTGGGATCTTCGGCACGGGTCGAGACGATTTGGCGAAATAAGAAGGACGCTAAGCTCGGGAGGAGCGGTGACAAAGACGGTTGTTCCCCGCGTGCTGAGTCGCGAACTCAAGTTCTTCTCGAATTGGAGCTGATCAAGCGGACAGCCTACGTCGAAGAGAAGCCGCAAGAGTAAAGTCCCAACACAATTTCTCCGCCCTGCAGGTGTTCGAGGTGACCGCCCACATAAGGCCTGTGGAGGAGGTGCGGCGCCATGCCTCAAAAAGAAGGCAAAGGCAAATGTGTGTCCGTGAAGAAAAACTGAGGAGGAGCAATGAGCAACCAGAAAGTATGGAAGGGAGCGCTTGCGGGTTGCCGAGAGCAACCGTTCACGTGTGACTCAGACTGTCCAGGGAAATGAACCATTTGTCCTCGGATGCCGTCTTTCTTTTGTTGACTAAAATTTTGTTCGGCGACACTGTACAGGTGCCAACCTATGCGATTTGTCGCGCTAGCGCTTTTCCTGATGTCTGCATGTTTCGCTGAGGAGATTGCTCGATATGAAACAGTGGTCACGCCGCTTCCTGATGAGGATATTGCATCTGGTTGCCATTACACGTTAATGATTCCCGCGCCCAACTATCGCATCAGGGCTGTGTGGGTGATTTTTGATCGCGCTCATGATGTCCATGACCTTTATACTGATCCTGCTATCGAAGCCTTTGCCAAGCAGTCACACCTTGCGCTGCTGTTACACTCCCATTGTTCCGGCAAAGTACCTGAAGATCGCGGAGACATGAATATGGACCCGTCGAAGGGGCTGGGTCGAGCACTGTTCACCGCTCTTGAACAGTTCGCCCGCACAACGGGTCACGCCGAGCTATCCGCCAGTGACCTTATTTTCCTGGGATTTTCTGGTGCCGGGCCGCTTTGCGCACGGCTGGTTGGCATTGCACCTGATCGAGCGATTGCCGCGATTCTTTCTGCGCCGGGACACTTCGAACCCCTTGGAATAGACACTGTAGACCTGAATACGCAGGCCTTCTCCGTCCCTGAATTAATTATCGCCGGTGGGGCCGACAATGTGACTGGAACCGCGCGTCCGTATCTCTATTTCCGAAAATACCGTGACATGGGAGCGCCTTGGGCGTTTATCGTCCAGAATAAGTCTCCGCATTGCTGCACAGCGAATGCAAAGGCCTTGATGCTTCGATGGCTTGAGGCGGTTATTAGGGAAAGGGGTGTATCGTCCTGGCGCAAAGCACTCCGTAACGTGGATCAGCAAAATGGCTGGCTTGCTTATCTAGAAACCCGCGAGACGGATACGAGGGACAGTTTCGGGCTGAAAACGTTTGACGTTGTTGAGGCGAGGATTGAAAAATCCACGGACACTGTCCCCCAAGGGTGGATTCCCGCTGGTTGGCTACCGAACCACGAAATAGCTAAGCAGTGGTTGTCTTTTGTGCAGCAGAAACAACATCCCATTTTGCCCCTTCATTAGCTTGCAGCAGACGCAAGCCGAAACAACTCGGCGTGCGATATCCGGAAAGGTTCCTCCCAGTGTCAACTCCGCGGCTACCTCGTTAATCGGGGCCTGATTGACGAAGAAGTGTCAAAGCACTGTTCTAGGGCTATAATCGCGTCAATTATGTCCCTAGCTCCAGGTCAAAAGCTCGGTCCATATGAGGTTATCTCGCCTCTCGGCGCAGGCGGCATGGGAGAGGTGTATCGAGCAAGAGACACGCGGCTGGATCGCATCGTTGCGCTCAAAATCCTGCCGAAAGAGTTTTCGTGTGATCCGGTCCGCAAACAGCGCTTCGAGCAGGAAGCCAAGACC
>JBPYDQ010001100.1:0-3989 GCA_051986135.1 Terriglobales bacterium
ATCAGGCAACATCCATGTGCCTCTTACCGTCAGATTCTGGCGCTTTTACTACGCGACTCCAGAGAACGACGCAGGACGCAATTTATTTTTGGCAGTCATCTGAAGCCGAACCGACATGCGAGAATCCGATGTCTGCTCAACATAAGGTGCCTCGGCGACGCCAGCCATAGGCAGTGATCCACCGAGCACGACACTCGCGAGTCACTAGGCTGTCATGGTGACAAACTACGCGCTCTTGCCAAAAGCTCCTCGTCTGCGTTGTTGTCGTGAAGCGTTATCGGTGCCTCGTCCGGGTCGGACTGCGCTGCTCCCCTTCGGCGATGATCGGCGACAGGCGTCAAAAAATAGGCGCCGATATTGACCCTTAACCGTCCGGTGTTCCCGAGTGGCGCGCAAACAGGATTGATCCGAAGAGCGGCAATATCGGGTAAACTGCTGAAGTCAACCGGAGGTTACGACTTATGTTGTCATCCTGGTTCTATCCCCAGCCAACCGGCGATGTAGGCCGCGACCGCAATGCAAGAACTCTCCAATTCTCCTGCCTGCTGTTCGCTTCCGCTTTGGGGGTCATCGCGGTTTTGGATTTGATCGCACGAGAAAAGGTGCCATCGCCGATACTGCTTGCGGCGGTCGGCTTGTTTGCCGCAGCCGCGATGAATTGTGCCGGGAGGTCGGCCTGGGCAGGGCGAACAGCCGTTCTGGTCCTGATGTTGGCCGCAACCCTGTTAGTTTTCGAAGCGCACGACGGACTTCGTAGTCACGCGATCCTCGTTTTCCCAGGGCTACTGCTCATTTCCGTAATGTTGCTGGATCGTGCGTCCTACCTGACGACAGCGGGTATCGTCCTGTTGATCGTTGCAGCACTAGGGATCGCGGAAAAGCACGGTCTGACCCACGCCACACCAGGGATTCGCACTCCCACAAGCTACGATTCCATCTTTTATGTCGATCTGACTCTATTGGTTTTTGCCCTGATCGGGAGCCGGATTGCACGCGACGCGCAAAGCAACATCTCCGACCTCCGCACCATCATTGACCGATTATCCGGCGCGAATCTCGCGCTGACGGAATCCACTGAAGCGCTCCGCCAATCGGAAGCGAAATATCGCCGCCTGTACGAAAGCATAGCGGACGGTGTTGTAGCTGTCGATTTGTCCGGGCATATCCTCGAAACGAACCCTGCCTTTGAATCTATGCTTGGCTACAGCGGCGAGGAACTGCGCCGGTTGAGGTATCAGGAGATTACGCCCGAGAGATGGCGGGACTTCGAAACTCAGTTTGTGACGGAGCAGGTCCTGACGAGGGGACACTCTGAAATCTACGAGAAGGAGTATCGGCGGCGTGATGGAACCGTTTTCCCGACAGAAGTGCGCCGGTATCTCCTGCGGAACGAAAATGACCAGCCTGTTGGAAAGTGGGCCATCATTCGCAATATCACCGGGCGGAAGCGTGACGAGCAGGCCCTCAGCGGGGGGGAGCAGCGGCTGCAGGTCGCCAAGGACGCGGCCAAGCTAGGGATCTACCAATAGGACATCACAACGGGAAAGATCCTGTGGGATGCGCGGGTGAGGCAGTTCTGGGGTCTCGGTCCCGATGTGCCTATTACCATTGACACGTTTTTCTCGGGACTGCATCCGGATGACCGTGCCAGGACGCAAATCCTTCTGGAGCGCGCACTGGATCCTGCGGGAGACGGCGAATATTACGCGGAGTACCGTGTAAACAGCCATTCCGATGGAAGCGAGAGATGGATCGCCGCAAGCGGGAAGGTGTTCTTCGAGAATGGCCGGCCCACGCACATGATCGGCACGGGGCAAGACATCAGCGAGAGGAAACGGGCAGAGGCGGCGCTGCGCGAGAGCGAAGAGCGTTTCCGAAGAGTGTTCGAGGAAGGGCCTCTGGGTCTTGGGCTGGTGGGAAGGGATTATCGCTTCCTAAAAGTCAATCGCGCACTGTGTCAGATGGTGGGCTATGCGGAGGAGGAACTCCTCCAAAAGACTTTTGCCGAAATCACCCATCCGGACGACCTGCGAGCGGATGCGGAGCTTGCCGAGCGACTTTTCAACCGCGAGATACCCTACTACCGCTTGCAAAAGCGCTACGTGAAGAAGAACGGTGAAATCCTTTGGTTCAACTTGACTGCGTCTCTCCTTCGTGATCTTGAAGGCCAGCCACTTTATGGCTTGGCCATGGTTGAAGACATCACCGAAGTCAAGCGTACTCAGGAGGAGGCGCTTGCGAGACAGAAACTGGAGAGCTTGGGAACGCTAGCAGGTGGGATCGCCCACGATTTCAACAACCTTCTGGGTGCAATAGAGGCACAGGCAGAGCTGGCACTGATAGAGTTGAATGCCGGTTCTCCTTCCAAAGTGGAGCTGAAAACGATCAGTGAACTGGCGATGCGCGGCTCGGAAATCGTCCGTCAGCTCATGATCTACGCCGGAAAAGAGAGCGAATTTGCCGAACTCGTCAGTGTTTCGGAAATCGTGGAGGAGATGCTACCGTTACTCAAGGTTTCGCTATCGAAACACGCGGTACTGACCTCCGATCTTGAGCAGGGTCTTCCACCGACCCGTGCGACTGCTGCTCAACTTCGCCAAATTCTGATGAACCTGGCCACAAACGCTTCGGACGCGATAGGAGATCGAGATGGAGTGATCCGCGTTACGACTAAGCGAGTGCGGATGCCAGAGGAGTCGCAGGCGGCCTCGCAAGGGTTATCGAAGGGCGATTCGATAGTCCTGGAAGTCTCCGACACCGGAGCCGGAATGACGTTAGAAATGCAGAGCAAGGTGTTCGACCCGTTCTTCACCACGAAATCGGCGGGCCGCGGACTTGGGCTTGCGGTGGTCCAGGGGATTGTACGGAATGTCGGCGGGACCATTCATGTGGCGAGCGAGCCCGGCAAGGGTACTACGTTCCGAATATTGTTGCCTTTTACCACTGCCCAAATGACAGAAACCGCTAGTCCGCTGGGTAGCCCGGCGAGACGAACAGACGAGTCGCTTCCAGCCACAGTGCTCATTGTGGAAGACGAGGATACCCTTCGTCAGGCCGTCGCGAAGGCGCTCCGAAGAATCGGGACTGAGGTATTTGAAGCTGCCGATGGTTCGACTGCGATTGATTTAATTCGTGCCAAGGGTAGCCAGATTGATGCGATCCTGCTGGACCTGACAATTCCGGGGCCGTCCAGCCAGGAGGTGCTAGCCGAGGCCACGAGAGCCTGGCCGAACTCCAAAGTAATCATAACCAGCGCTTATAGCGAAGAGATGGCAGCGGCAAACATGACCATGCCGATCGTCCGGGGTTTTATTCGCAAACCGTTTCGACTCGGGGATCTTGCTCAGGCGCTTCGTAAGGTGTTGTCTTCTTAGGTACGTAGTTTCCAAACTGTCGCATCCACAGCGGTAGGCGAGATTCGCGCCGACGCCATCTTGCCGGCGTGGAGCCCGGACGGCGTCGCGTACCATCGGCTTTTCGTACTCGGGCCATGCTTCGAAGGTCTTGACAACCCTGGTCGTCGTGGAGTGCTCTAAGGTAAGACAATTCGAACGAAAAAGAAGAAATGAGAGCCTGCCCCGGGACCACGAAGCCTGTGTTTAGACCATGGAAGCCGCCATTCAGGCTAGAACTCGGTTCGCGGTCATCTGCATTACCGCAATACTCATCGAACTCTCCACATGGCTGCTGCCGGGATCAGCCTTCGCTAAAGCGTATCTACACTGGGCAGCGACCGTGATCTACGCAGAAGCGCCTAAAGAATGTCGATACCCCACCGGGCTGGCTTTGCCTTGTTTCCGATAACGTCGTTTTTACGTGATTACCAGAAAAAACGGCGTGTCTCGAATCGAGGCCGGATGGCAGGAGAGTTGGGGTGCGCTTTTTTATAACAGGCCATTTTGGAGCCGACGCAAAAAACGGACTGCACGGGCCGTACCGGATTTGGCTGGCCGCGTTTGCTCGAGTTAGTTCGCGGAGGGCCTCTCTAC
>JBPYDQ010001101.1:0-5432 GCA_051986135.1 Terriglobales bacterium
AGCACTGGGGCACGCCGAATCCCATCACGGTGCGCGACAAGGAGTTCGGCGCCGTCCGGCTGCGCGCTTTTGGTATCTATTCCTATCACCTCAGCGATCCCAAGGTGTTTCATCAGAAGACCAGCGGCACGCGCGACCAGTACATGGTTTCCGATCTGGAAGGCCAGCTGCGCGACACCATCATCGGCGTACTCGCCAACACTTTCGCCCAAAGCAACGTGCCCTTTCTCGATATGGCGGCCAACCAGACACAACTGGCGCAACAGGCCGCGGATCTGCTCAAACCCGGTTTCACCAACCTGGGCTTGACGCTCGATATCTTCGTCGTAGAAAACCTTTCGTTGCCCGACGAACTGCAGAAGATCCTGGACCAGAGAATCAGCATGAACATGATCGGCGATATGAACAAGTACACGCAATTCCAGGTAGCGCAATCGATGCCGATCGCCGCAGCCAACGAGGGCAGCGGAGGCGTGGGGCTCGGTGCGGGTTTGGGTGTAGGCGTGGGCATGGCGCAGACCATGATGAACAGCATGAAGTCGGCGACCGGCGCCGCGGAGACACCGCCGGCCGGAGCCGCTTCCCAACCGGCAGCCGGCACCAAGTTTTGCATCGAGTGCGGCAAACCGATGCCGGCCAGCGGCAAGTTCTGCCCGAACTGCGGCAACCCACAGCCGTAAGGCAAAGAGCAATTATGTGCCGCAAAGCGTTGTAGTTTGGCGCCCCATCCTCCTCACGCTTGTCATGCCGGAGCGCGGCGAGGAGTTCGGTCCCCTGGAGAACCTTTGGCGCGGAGTGCAAGGGAGCTCCCACCGCCACGCTGGCGCAGGGAGTTTTTCCCACACCCTGTCCATCGTCCGCGTGCATTCGCGCCAGTTTTGCAAGACCACCGAATACCTCAGTGGTGGCTGCTATACCAAACCAGCAACCACATTATGACCGCGATGATTGCAAGAGCCAGGCTGCCTATCTTCCAGGGGCTGTATGGGCGCTCGCCCTCCACATCTCCGGTTCGGGCGTTAACCACCACGTGATAGACCCTACCCTGAAACCGGTAAGCTCCGATCCACACCGGCAACAATAGGTGCAGAAAGAAGATCCTTGAGTAGGTGGTATCGGCAGACAGGACACGCTGTTCGTCGCCGCCGATGTCCTGCCGTATCCAGCCCTCGATCTCGCTGGCCATGATCGTCTTGGCGCGCTCGAAGCCTTCGGCCAGCTCGATCTGATATCGCTGGGCGCGGAAACCAGCCAGATATCCGGGTTCATAGCCGCACAGCGCGTTCAGGTCCCAGGGTTCGAGCTTGTTCAGTCGCGCCTCTGGCACAGCCTTGGTCGCTGGAATCAGGACATTGTTGAAGTCTCCGGAGACGGTTCCCGATGCCGGACACCAGCTTGTATGCTGCACCTCGCGCGTACGCTGCACGCTGTTTCCATTGCTATCGGTGTCAGTGTATGTCTCGGTCGTGTAGTAGTGCTGTCCCCGTTCGCCGGTGTAAGCGGTATCGGTATGGCAGTAGTAGGTCCAAAAGGGAAGATACACACCGTTGATTCCCTCGGGGCGAGCCAGGCGCTTCAAAGCATTGGGAGCGAACCAGCGCGAGCTAAGCCACTGCTGTACCTGCGTTAGCGCCCCTTGCTTGGGGACCTTGGCCGGCAAGACGCCATCGGGTGCAATGAGCGGGTCTGCGGCCTTGGGCTGGGCGACGATTGGAGTCCCGCAGAAAGAGCAGACGCCTGCGACCTCGGAAGGCTCAAAGGCCACCACGGCGCCGCATCCGGAACAGGTTACCTGAAGAGCGTGCGCAGCGATCGATGCGAGCGGATGGCTGGCTATAGCAGAGGTAAAATCATGCGCCACCACGTTAGAACCCTTGATCAACGCTTGCGTGGTTCCGCAGTGCGCGCACTTTAGTTGGCCCGACTCCGGATTGAACTGCATTCCGGCTCCGCAGGTCGGACAGGCAAATTGCTGTTGAACGGCTGTTTCAGGCATGGAGACTCAAGGAGACGGCGCACTCGATCTTAGGTTCCACCTGGAGGAGTGTCAATCCACATGCCGATTCAGCCGCGCAAACCTACCACGGAGACGCGAAGGCGCGAGAGAACGGTACGTCGCGAATCAACGCGGTTGAGGCGAAATGGGTCTCATTCGGCTGCTGTCACAAGCGGACGTGCGACTTTGGGTGGCTCGAGGGTTTGACTTCCGGCTGGTGTGGGACACTTTTTGTACGCCTTCTGAGAAAACGGCGCTAAGGCCGGGTCCCGCAATTCTGAGGAGACGTCTGTTGATGCGCTCACCCTACCTGAAGATACCCGCATGCTTGGCATGCGTCAGGGTGCGACGCGGTTGCATATTGGCGCTGAGGACGTGAAACCAACATCAGTGACTACAAGTAGGCGTGAGCGACTTTACTCCACGTGAATGGGAAGGACAAGCTTTTTTCCATCGGAAACATACTCCACTTGATAGTCCGCGTTTTTCTTCGGTGATACGAAAAAGTAAACGTAACCGGCGATAGGGCGTGAGGCAGCCCCTTCCGGCAAGCCCTTTTCTGCCAGTTCCGTCTCCATGACGCTGCGGTCTTTATCGCTGACGCCCGGGCCACTTGGGCTGCCGATGCCTACCCCTACCCCGGCCTGGGTGTAAACCCCGCCTCCCTGACGGGTGCCGGTTACGGGATCGTAGAGGCCTCCCGAGCTGTATCCGATCGAAGTGGTTGGGTAGACCGCAATATCGCGGCCACTCTTAGCATCTTTCTGAATGGAGGCGGCAACTATCCCCGGGCTGGAGGCTTTGGTTGCCGATTCGGCGTTCTTGGCGCGAAGGACGAAATCATTCAGAGAGATGTTGAGAGGCTTGGTCTTGTCGGGGTAAACCGCAATCTCGAGGGTGATGCAACACCTATTCACGTCAGAAACAAAGGTTTTCCGGGCTTCCTGGCGACTGAGTAATTTCGCGCCGATGCTGAAGCCCTCGCGCTCGGCATGTAGAGGATATTGCGTTGCCGCCGAACGAGGCACTGTGCCTTTGGGTTCGGCCAACGCGGAGGAAAGGAAACAGAAAACCGCAAACCCAACCATGAACTTGTTCACAGCTGCTCTCCTTCTTTGGTCGCGTCAATGTGCAACGTCTTTCCGGTCAGAACATAAACGCGCTGCTCGTAGCGGCGCCCGCCCGGAACGGACACCTCCAAATCGTAGACCCCGGGATCGAGCCAAAAGCTCTTCAGATGATCAGCTGTGCCGGCGAAGCCGCCGTTCAGGTAAACCGACGCATTCTTGGGTGCGCCGCTCAATTTCAGTTCACCCTTGCCGTCCCCCTGACTGAAGTAGCCAGCCGGGAAGCCAGGGTAGAAACCCCAGAACGGATTCCACCAGGTTGCGGCGATAAACGGATAATAAAAAGGGTCGTAGAGAAATGGATAAAATCCCGGCGAGAATTGAGTGTACCCCGCCGATACTGCAATTCCGCCCAACCTGATGTGAGTGTGGTGCTCAGAAGACTTCTTGTCAGTATCTTTGCCGGAATCTTTGGCGGAGGAAGGCTCAGCAGTCTGGTCTTGAGCCTGTGTTGCGGCTGAAGCTACTCCCGTAGAGGGATTTGAATTGCCGACCGTCGCAGCCGCGGCGTCACCCTTTGGCGTTTCCGGCGCTGAGTTTTGGGCGAAGCTGCAGGCGCCCAGGAGAAACAGAAGACCGACACCAACCAGTACCAGTCTCATGGGGCATACCTCGCTACTATTAGTTATATTCGTCTTGTCAACCGGGAGTTGCCCGAGCCAAGGGTTTTTCCAACAGAACTGCCCAGAATCGCTGAGGTGGCCGGCTTCCTCGAGCGCGGCCGATCGGGGGGAACGCAAGGAATCCCAATTATTCGTCAGGATGGCTCGAAGTACGTCTGGTAAGGAAGAATCTCGGATGTTATGGACAGGGAAACTGTGGCTGCTCTTCCTGTTCTCTAATTAGGGGAACTTCGCCTTCTTCGAGGACCATCACATTCTCCCCTCGATCTCTTTGTCATAAGGGCTACCCTCAAGTTGTGCACGGAGCCATCGATACCGATGTAAGACTCGGACGAGGCCGAGATAAAGCAAGGCATCGCGCACCGTCCTTCAGCTTTGATCTCGAATATGGATATCCCGCCTTCCCTCGATGAGCGAGTGCGCCGGTAACTTGCTTACCCGGCCACGAGCTCGGACAATGCGTGGGCCGAGCCCTAAATCGAACCGATGATCCACTTCGCATTCTCGTTTGGCGCATTCGCCCGGCCAGGGGGAGTCGCTCTACGGTTTACATCCAATCTTTGAGTTGTCTTTTGGGTGTGTGGCGAAGACTGCGGCCCTCGATCAGCCGGAATAATTCCTCGGCCAGGTTGGTCGCATGGTCCCCGGCCCGTTCTAGCGCCTGGGCCATCAGGAGCACATCTGCGCGATGTTGGGTTCCGCGGGGAGTCTCGGTCTGTAAATACTTGCGGAACAGAGTTTTGTAAATCAGATCAATTTCCCGGTCGGCTCGCAGCACATAGCCGGCTGGGCCGAGATCACGCTCCACAAATCCTTCCCGCACGCTTTTCAATAACTTTTCGAGCACATCGAGCATTTTAAGGAGCTGCTCGGAATCCGATGCCGGCAGCTTGCTTTCCAGGCTGCGTGCACGCTGGGCTACGCCCCAGAGCAGGTCGCCGATTCGCTCAAGCTCCGTACTGAATCTCAGGCAGGCAAGCAACTCCCGGGCCTCTGGTTCGGCCACTTCTGCGATGCGTGTCGGAAGCTGTTCATCAATTTCTTGCTCGATGCGGTCCAGTTCTTTCTCGCAATCTCGCACCGCCAGGAATGCCATTTGAGCGGAGTTGGCTAGGAAATCCCTGGTGTTGAATGCCGCGTCGCTCGCGATCATACACGCGCGTAGTGCGAGCTCGGTCAGCTGATTGGTGGGCTGAGCAGCGGGGCGGGACCGTTTGCTCCGTGAACGTTTCAGTGGCATATAGGTTTTGGCGGGCATGGAAATTCGAGAGTGGATTCGCTCGGGCTGTGCGCAGTTGGGCTAAGCTGCTTGCGCCTTTCCTCCCGCGGCCAGAACGAACACCGGCCGATGAAATGTGAGTTCAAGTAAATGGCGTGCGGCCGCGATATCCTCGGCCAGCTGCGTGGATTCAACATAGCCGTTAGCGCGCAGAGTAATGACCGGATTGAGCGTCTCGACCGCGATTCTCCTGATTCTGTTTACCTCTGGCGCGTCGCAGGCGCAGGCCAGCCGCAAAATCCCTCCCAGAAACTGGACCACCAGCCGCTTGGATTGCGAGAGGGCGGCGAAGCCTTTCTGGGTTTCCCGCGGCAGAGCCCCTCGATGATACCGCACCGCCAGCGCAGCGATGTGCAACTCGTCCGCCGTCCATCCCAGCGGAGCTTTCAGCTTATTTACCAGCCGCG
>JBPYDQ010001102.1:0-5385 GCA_051986135.1 Terriglobales bacterium
ATATCGACGAAAAGGGCAGGCCGACGAAGGCACCCTCCGTCGCACCATGGATGGTTCCCGACAACTGGCGCAAGGACCAACGGTCGTCGGGAAAGCGGCAGCGAGTTCGCCGCCAGCCGAGCACACGAGCAGCGGTTCGAACGACACCGCCATCTCGAGTCGTCGGAATGGGAATGGGAACGGCAACAGCACACTTTCTTCCGCAACCAGTAACAAGTCGCGGCAGAACCGCCCAAGCAATGGCAGTCCGAAGACTGGTGTTAAACCGGAAGGAACCGCCGCCCAATCTCAGAGCGGATCAGAGTTAGATCAACGCATTGCCGCCCTCGAAGAGACGGTAGGCGCCAAGCTCTACCGTTGGGTGCTGCGCGAGTATGGCCATGCCAACCAGCCGCACCTGGTGCGGGACATCCAGCAGAAACAGAAGATCCTCGACGTGCTGGAATCCGCTACACGAGGATTGCGACGCATGGAAGCCGTCCTCGATCGCGTTCCCGAACAACAGGTCAATGCGTTGCTGGCGAAGCTGCAAGCCCCTCCCCTCAATGAGATCGCCGACATGCCCACACTGGTCCAGGTAGTCCAAGGACTGGAGAGCATCGTCAACAATTCCCACCCCAGTGCAGCCTGATACAGGCTGTCCTCTCACCCACACGGGAGACACGCGGCATTCGTGTGTCTCCCGCGCCCTTCTTTACGAGGTTTCAAAATGAACATCAGTACTTTAACGGCACATAACTCCAAACCTGTTCGAAATTGACGCCGAGCTGGAAGCGGCCTTCGACCAGCTGCAGGAAGAACGCGAGATAACCGGCAACATCAGCGACGAAGCGCGTGAGCACTGCGTGCAGTTGTTCGCGGAACTCGGCAAGAAGATCGACCGCATCGCGGCATACCTGCGAATCCAGCAACGCAAAGCCAGCATTGCCGCCGAGGAAGCGCAGCGGCTGCAGCAACGCCGCCGGTCAGCCGAGCAGCGAGTCGACGACGTGAAGCAAATGCTGACTTACTTCATGCGCTGCCGTGGACTGAAGCGACTGGAAGGTGAGCTCAACACCATTCGGCTGCAGACGAACTCGCAGCCTTCACTCCAGATCGACGACTGGCAGTTGCCCCAGGAGTTCTGTCTGCATACCGGAAGCATTCCGCATCGCTTGTTGAAAGAAATGCTGGAGTACCTTCCTGTCCGGCTGAGAGGAGAATTCCTCGAGGCCATGATCAACACCCAACCCAATACCCAACTGGTTCGGGATGCACTGCTGCGAGGTAAAACCGTTGCCGGAGCCCAGCTCGAACGCAGAAGTCACATCCGGATCGACTAGCTTGGTACGGCCCAAGCTAGCGCAACATTCCATCGAAAAGAGGTGAGTTCCACGTTGCGCCTGAAGATCAATCTCCGGGTGCGGCGATCTGTCCGCGTGAAGTGCCCGCGCCATCCCCGCTACAACCCAGAGCGTGAGGGTGCAGGTACCATCCTTGGAGGCTGCCGTTACTGCCTGGCGATATACGAACTATATGCGGGCAAGCTTGCGGTCGAGCGGTCATTGCAAGCATTGGAACAACAAATCACGCGATGTGCGTCGTTCAATGCGGCGGTTTTCCGCAAAGAGCATGCTTAGCGATTGGCGCTGAGATCGACCCAAACTCAGCGCTAAGTCACTGGCGACGAATCCACCGATTACGCCGAGGAATACCACGACGACTGGAACGCCGGAGCCCCTCTCCAGAAGACGTGGTCACCGTTTCGGTCGGCTCGGACAACGACACTCATTACGCTAGTGCTTGAGTGTGGACACGTTAAACCTGCTTCCCGAGCCGCAAAATGGCCGAAGGATGGAATGACAGGTGCGAACGATTGCCGACCAAGCATCCGAATTCGGCAGACCTCATCTGTCAAATAGTTCTCTGGTTCCATACTCTTCCCTACGTGTACTTCGCACAACTCCGTCGCACTACCGGCCGAACCGAACGGAAACAACCAATTAAGCGCGAGATCTACTTGCTCACGTTTACTATCGGGATCGATACTGCCAACATGCAGGTCTGCCATAATACCTGGCAGCGGAATTGGAGGCCACCTGCGTTGCCTGCGCCAGTAGCTGCCCCGTGGAAACAAGCAACGCCAGCCTCGCAAGCTGTAGCGTCGCTTTCATCCACCGAGTGCTATGCAAATTCCCACCATCGCACCACCGACAATGACCATCACCAGCCCGCAACGCCACGGATGAAGTCCCGCATAGCGGCCGAAGCGATAGCCGCACAGAAACAACAGCACGATGGCAATTACGTTCGAGAGCCGCAAAGCCCGCCTGACGTTGCGGAGAAAGATAAAGGGTATGGTCGGCGGTAAGGTGGAGAAAAAGACCAGAAGCATTACGCCCACCGCGCCCCACCAGTCTTGGCGGGTGAGCCGCGCATAAAGAGGTGGCTCGGGCAATTGATTCAATTTCTTGCGCAGCGAGTCGAATTCCTCCGGCTGCATGACCGACACCTCTAGCTGAGGTAGCCAATCCGCGATAATGCGCCGGGCCTGCTGTGGGTCCGAAGCGTGCCGCAGCGCGCGAAATGTCGCGAGCTTGTGTCCTCTCTCACTCAGGCAGCTCATGAGGTAGAAGACACCGTCGATGATGCCCCAGGCCACATTGCAGCCCAGCGCCCCGAGGAACATGTGCCGCACTTCAGCACGGCCGGCCTTCACAACACTGATTGAGCAGGTATAGGTAAGCACCATGATGAGCCCAAACAGGATTTCGGAAATCCTCTCCGGAGGGTCAAGCACGCGCTTCGACGATTTGGTCACATTGTCCTGCATGGATCAGCACCAACCCGCGCTTTGCCCGGCCGTTTGCTGCTAGCGTTCAGAGTGGAAGCTTTTCCCCAACAAGTTAGCCCCGCTACACATCACCCGGCCACGCAGCTAAACAAAGGGTGAGGTTGCCCGCACTCCGGAATTCTCCAACCCAGAGGATTTGCCCATATAGGCTCGAACCGTATCAATGAGAGATGTGAATATTCTGTCGCTGCCCAAGGCTTCTACTAAGCCATAGTGCTGTAGCAGCGACTGCATTGCCGAGCTGACATCACTGAAAATCAGGCTCACGTTGTGAGTTTTGAGCCTCTCTAGCAGATTCAACAGCATCTTCGCGGCGGAGTAATCCACGTCCGAAATGGTATCGAAACGGACGACCAGCCAACGCAGTTCTGGCTGCGCTCCCTTCACCAAGCAGAGGATTTCGTTCATGAAGAATTCTGAGTTGGCGTAATAGAGCGGCGCCTCGAAACGGTAGATCAGCATGCCGGGGAACGCCATTTCTTTGCTTGAAACCGGCACTTCGATCACAGCCTCATAATCCGCTGATATCTTTAGCAGCCGAGTTGGCGGGTGATAGCTGACCCGTAGATGGTCGATGACCGAGATTGAAACCGCAACTAGAATACCTTGCTTTACTCCGACCAATGCCACCGTCACGGCTGTTAAGGTGGCGATCCAGAACTCGTCCCGCCGAAGGCGGTATAAGTCGCGCATTCCTTTCACGTCGACCAGCCGGACGCCAATGAGGAAGACCACAGCGGACAGAACCACTTCCGGCATTAAGCTGAGTGGACCGCTGAGGAACAGGAGCACTAAGAGAATGATTGCTGCAGTCGTGAGCTGAGCAACCTGGCTCCGTCCACCCGCCATATCTACCATTTCGGTTTTGGTAGGGCTTCCGTTCACGATGAACGTACCCGTCATCGTGGCGGCTACATTAGCCATCGCGAGTCCAACGATGTCGCGATTTTCACTGAATGCATCGTTGTAGCGCATAGCATAGCTGCGAGACGTGGCGGCACTCTGTGCGATGATAACGATGGTGCAGGAGGCGGCCGTGACAAGAAGTGACGGCACGTTATGCCAACCAGCGCGTGGGATTACGAAATGAGGTAGGCCGCTAGGAATAGAGGGTATTGTCTGGATTCCATGGCGCTGAAGACCCAAGACTGCGCTGGCCACGATTGCCCCCACTACTGCCAAGAGGCCGCCGGGAATCTTGGGTGCAAAACGTCCCAGGACGAGAATTACCAGCAGGACACACCCGCCAACGAGAGCGGTCCGGGGCTCAATCTGGTTGAGGTGACGCAAGGGCACGAGCAACTGTTGGAGGGTGCCATGTGCCTTGTCTGGGATCCCCAGAAGGGCTCCGAATTCGCCGATAGCTACCTGAATACCCACACCGGTGAGAAATCCGATTAAGGCACTGCGCGAAAGAAAGTCAGCGAGAAAGCCTAGCCGGAAAATGCGTGCCACCAGCAGCATTCCGGCAGCCAGCAAGGCCACAATGCCGGTAAGGGCCACGTACTCCGGACTGAACGGAGTGGCAAATTCGACCAGTGCGCCTGCCAATATAGCGGCCGTGGCGGAATCGGCAGCAACTACCAGGTGCCGCGACGAGCCCACCACGGCGAACACGATCACGGGCAAGACGAGGGTGTATAGGCCGGTCACGACTGGCGTCTGGGATATTCGGGTATAACCCATCACCTCAGGAATACCCAGTGCGGCCAGGGTCAGGCCAGCAGCAACATCCTTCCATATCTGTTGCTGCTGGATGGGCAGAATGCCCTGTAACAGGGCAAGGGCGGATGTAGAGAGCGTATCTGCCTTCACTTTGATGCCACAGCTAAGTCCTTTTCTTATTGTTCTCGCGATCTTCTTTTTTGGCGCTGTCGTTATGATCTGCGATTGCCATGTTTCTTCCCTTGCGCATCGTCGGCTGCTTCGTGATACTCCTTTCGGATTTCATCGAGATTCACTGTTGGCTTTGGCATCTTCATGCCAATGTCTTCCATCGTGGCAGCGACAATCTGCGATACCGCCAGGTTGCGGAACCATTTGTGATTGGAAGGAATGATGTACCACGGCGCATGCTTGGTACTGGTGTTCTCAAAAACATCCTCGAAAGCTTTCGTGTAATCGTCCCAGAACTCGCGTTCCTTGTAGTCAGAGTCGCTGATTTTGCAGTTGCGCGCGGGATCGTCGAGTCTCTCCTTGAATCGCTCCAGTTGCTCTTCTCTGCTGATGTGCAGGAAGAACTTGATGATATGGGTATTGTTCTGGCGGTAGAGCAGCTTCTCGAAGTCGTTGATCAACTCGTACCGCTCTGACCAGACATCTTTGGGAGCCAGCTCGTGTACTCGCACCACCAGCACGTCCTCGTAATGCGAGCGGTTGAAAATCGCAACCGTTCCTTTGGCTGGAACGTGAGGGTGAACCCGCCAGAGAAAATCGTGGTCCAGTTCCAGAGTGGTTGGGCCCTTAAACCCCGTAACGGTTGTCCCCTGTGGATTCATGGCGCTCATGACATGGTTGACGGTACCGTCCTTACCGGCGCCGTCGACCGCCTG
>JBPYDQ010001103.1:0-3181 GCA_051986135.1 Terriglobales bacterium
GCACGTTCAGTCCCACCGCCCGTACGAGATGGAACAGCGGGCTGCCCGGTTCCCACTGCAAATTTCGATAGCCATATCGAGTGCCGATCCGCCCGGCCTTGGTCAAGCGATCGCCATACTCCCCAACCTGGTTGTAGGCGCCCCAAAGCGAAGCCCCGATAGCGAGCCCCGCCAGTTCTCCACTGCCATCCTGAAACGAATACGGCTCGCCCGCCACACCGTTGTATTCTTCCGTTAGCCTGACGTCAAACATGCGCCGAAAATTCACGTTGCTGCTGGAACCTCCCGTGGCGAGCACCACCGCCTTCCGCGCGCGGATGTTCAGAGTCTGGCCTTCGTTCGTGGCCTTGAGGCCCAGAACTCTTCCCGACGTAGTCTCCTGCCGGACCAGACTCGACATTTTGTGTTTCAAAAGGATCTCCACCTTCGCTTTCCGTGCCGCAGCTTCCAGCGGCCGCACCAGCCCAACCCCGGAGGACATGGTCGTCGCTTGGCTGGGATCTACCGGCTTCCCCGTTTGCATCCGCACCCATCCCGCGGGCGCGCAGTGATTTTCTCGTGGCGCCGAGTTTCCCGTCGCACCGGCACCCAGGTTGTCGGGAGCTTTCTCCACAAAAACCACGCCGTGGGCGACCAGCCACTCACAAGTCGGCGCGCTCTGGTCGGCAAACGCCCGAATGATCTCCTTATCGTTGTATCGGTAGTCAGGGAAGCCATTGGGCTCGACGACGGACCAATCCGTCAGATCCGCGAACAAAAGCTCCGCCGAATCTTCGATGCCGTATTTCTTCTGCCGGCCGGTGCCGCCGCCGAGGGCCACGTTGCCGCCGCTCACCATGGCGTGGCCGCCGATATCAAAATTAGCGTCAATCAAAATTACGGATCCCCCGCCCTCAGCGGCTTCGATTGCCGCAGGCAGTCCCGCAGCCCCGGCGCCAACGACCACAACGTCGGCCTCTTTGTCCCATTTCACTCCTCGGCTCTGAGCCCGCGCTTCAGCTGGCGCCACGCCCGCGAACGTGGCTGCCCCGAGTCCAGTTGCTGCCGTCTTGACGAACTCGCGCCGGGAGAGATTCCCGTTATTCTCTCTTCGCTCTCGTTTCATGTTTGCTCTCGCAGTAGGTCAAAGTGTTGGGGAAGACTATAGTCCCTCTGCGAATTTTCTGCAGCGATTTTGCACGGCCAACGTGATCTGGATAAGCGGCCCCTCGAAATGGGCCTAGCGATTTTCAGTGCGTGAGCGCATTGCGGAATCATAGTAGCCGGGATCGTAATATTTCAGCGGATCGCTGAGTTTTTTCGCGCCTTGCGCGTAACGGCTGCGCAATCTCAGCACCGTACGGAGCCCTGGCAAGTTGATGTGCGCGTCGCGCAAAAATCCATCTTTCGGATCTAACAGCGGACCATAGCTTTCTTGCGCAACTTCCGCAGAGATATCCGGTACATTCTTCGAAAGAATCTCTACCGCTTCCTCGCGATGGTTCGGCTGGTACAGCCAATCAATGGCTTCCGCATAGCCGCGAATGAAGGCGATTACCTTGTCTTTATTTTGCCGCGCCCACGCTCTCCGCGTGGCGCCTACATTGCCCTGGTATGGACCGATCACCTCGGTTGCGCGCTTGAGTTCATTGAAGTTTTCCTGCATGGCCACAATGTTGAAAGGCGCCGACAAAAGTGTGGCCGCATGTTTGCGTTCCCGCAAGGCATTCCATCTCTGCACCATTCCCCCGGCTTCTTCAATCGAATAGTCCTTTGCCGATAGTCCGTTCCGCGCGAGCATTTCAAACAAGACAAATGCATACCCGGTCGAACGGGCATCTACAGATAAGGTCTTGCCCTTCAGTTCTCGAAAGCTTTTGATCCCCGGCGCGGCAACCAGGCTCAAAAACCCGCTGTCGCTGCCCAGGAACGCGAAAAACTCCGGCTGGGGACCGATGGGCGCTTGGCCCTCTCCTTCCACATAGGCCACGATGTTATCTACCGCCGTGATGGCAATGTCGAATTTGCCTTCGGCCAGGCCAGTCATCTGTGCGACGGAATTGGGCGTTGGTTGCAAGACCACCCGGATGCCATTTTTCTCGAAAAAGCCTTTCTCCTGCGCCACAAAGCTGGGCCAATTGAATCCGCCTGGAAAAACGTTGACGGTCACGACGGCTGGCGTCTGCGCTCTGGCCGATGCGCTCAAAAATGCGGCGCAGAACATCAGCAAAGCCCCGGCTCGTATTGCACATAGCCGCTGAGCGCATGCTTTCATTATTCGATTACGCTGCTGGTCTGGAGATACTCGGCGTGCCAAACGCGAACAGGCGCTGTTGAACGGATTCCAATCTCGCGGAATTCGCGTCGCGCCTGGTTCCGTGGACGTCAGCTCACCTGCCGGTTTCGGCCGTATGCTGCTGCGTCTGTTTCATGGCACCGAGATACCATTCGAGAATCTGCTCTCCGGTCCAAAAGACAACGCCGGAGTAAGACTTGATGTGCTCGAGCGCCTCGCGCAGATACCGAACCCGGTGCGGCGCTCCCATGATGTAGGGATGAACCACGATCGCCATCACTCGAGGCGATTCGGCTGCATCCGCGTAAAGCTGGTCGAATTGGTCGATCGCGCGCTGCCGGTATTCGCCCGCCGGATGATGCTGGATCAGCATCATCGCCACGTCATTAATTTCCTGCGTGTACGGAACACTCACCAGCGTCCGCAGGCGCGTCTTCAGCAGAACCGGCTGATCGTCGAGCACCCAATCGCATATGTATTCATAGCCCTCTTCGGCAAGAATGTCGGGCGTGTCCCAAGTCTCGGTGAGCCCCGGGCCCAGCCAGCCGCGCGGCCTGCGGCCTGTAAATTCGCGAATGATCGTGGTCGTCTTGGCTATATCGGCGCGTTCGTCCGGCACCTTCTGCATATTTTTCTGCCCGTAGCCGTGGCCGATGAACTCCCAGTTTCTCTCCAATGCGGCTCGAGCGATGGGCTCGTACGTCCTGATGGCCGAACCGTTGATCGCCAGTACGGCCGGAATCTTGAAATCATCCAGGACCGTTACAAACCGCCAGAAACCCACGCGGTTTCCATATTCATGCCAGGCCCAGTTCGGAATGTCCGGAATCGGCGAGCCGCCCGCCGGCGGAGAGAGAACCGTTCGCGGCAGCGTCTCCTGCGGATTCCATTCCTCCACGTTGATGA
>JBPYDQ010001104.1:0-2594 GCA_051986135.1 Terriglobales bacterium
GGCAAACGGGCCAACCGTGGCCAGGAGGAAGAGTGGCAGCCATGTAATCCCCATGAAAAAGAACAAGCGGCGACGTAGCAGTTGCAGGTGATCTCCCTCGAGATGCGCCTTGCGAAGGAGCTGGTAGAGCGGACCACCCAGTATCACGGAGAAATCGGGAGGCTCACCAAGAGGGTCGGCTTGCATGCGTTGCTCGGGCGATATTTTTGACGTTGCCATGATTACCTCGCGTTATTCTCCCGCTACTTGTGCTCGCGTGATCTTGCCGACCATCGCCTTGGAGTGCTTCAGCAAAGATGCGGAATCCAAGCGTGCGAAGGTATCCAAAATGCGTGCGATTAGCCCTGTCCAACCGGTTTGATGGCTCGCACCCAGCCCGGCGCCGTTGTCACCATGGAAGTACTCGTGAAACAGGATGTAATCGCGCCAGTGCGGGTCTTCCTGGAATTTCTTCATGCCGCCATACACTGGACGCTTGCCTTCGGCATTGCGGACAAAGATGCTCGACAAACGACGGCCGATCTCTTCCGCAACTTCATAGAGCGTCATGTACTTGCCTGAACCCGTCGGACATTCGACTTTGAAGTCATCACCGTAAAAGGGATACATACTCAGTAGGGCGCGGACGATAAGGATATTTACCGGCATCCAGATCGGCCCTCGCCAGTTCGAGTTGCCGCCAAACATTCCTGTGTTCGACTCGGCGGGCAAATACTGAACCCGGTATTCCTGGCCCTGCACACGAAACGTAAAGGGATGCTGAAGGTGATACCTGGAGACCGACCGTATACCGTACGGGCTGAGAAACTCCTTCTCATCCAGCATGTAGTGCAGAATTCTTTCCAGCTTCTTCTGGTTACAGACGGACGTAAGCCGCCGGCCACCATAGCCGGCAAACCCATCCTCCAGGACAGAGATCTGCTTCAGCACCTCCGGATACTGTTTGCGGAACAGCTCAAGCAACTCCCGCATCCTCGGATGGCGTGCAGCTGCGTCCGATTCAAAGATCATGACTGCGCACAGTGGCAGCAGACCAACCATGGAGCGGAGCTTCAGCCGGATCGCTTCGCCGTTCGGAAACTGCAGGAGGTCGTAGAAGAACCCGTCTTCCTCATCCCACATCTCATCGCGCCTCGCGCCAATTCGATCCATGGCGTAGGTGATCCAAATGAAATGCTCGAGGAAGCGGAACGCAACTTCCTCGTACATGGAGTCGTAGTCGGTCAGAATGAGCGCCATCTCAAGCATGCACACGCAGTAGAACGCCATCCATGCGGTGCCGTCGGCTTGGTCCAGGTGTCCGCCGGTTGGCAATGGTGCGCTGCGGTCGAAAACGCCGATGTTGTCCAGGCCGAGAAATCCGCCAGCAAAGACGTTACGACCGTCAGGGTCCTTGCGGTTGACCCACCAGCTGAAATTCAGCATCAATCCCTGGAATGAGCGCTCGAGGAAGCGATAGTCAGTCCGACCCAACTCTGTTTCGACACGGTACAGGAACAAAGTCGCCCACGCATGGACGGGGGGATTCACATCGCTGAAGTTCCATTCGTAAGCAGGGATCTGCCCGTTGGGATGAAGATAAAGGCCCCGAAGCATCAACAGAAGCTGGTCCTTGGCAAAGTCAAAGTCCACGAGCGACAGCGCGATTGTATGGAAGGCCAGGTCCCATGCGGCGTACCAGGGATACTCCCATTTGTCGGGCATGGAGATGACGTCGCTGTTGAGCATGTGGAACCACTCGGAATCGCGCGCTCGTCCTCTATCTTCCCCCACAAGAGGATGGGAGTCATGCTCGATGAGCCAGCGACCGAGGTCGAAGTAATAGTATTGTTTGGTCCACAGCATTCCGGCGAGCGCTTGCCGGTGCACCCGGCGCTCATCCTCGTTCAACGAAGTTGGAGTAATCCGATCATAGAATTCATCGGCGTCTGCGAGTCTCGCAGCAAAGACCTGGTCGAAATCGGAAAACCCGGGGGCCGTCTGTGTGCTTAACCTCAGGCGCACGATCTTTGATTCGCCGGCAGGCACTTCCAGAACGTAATGTGCCGCCGCCTTGGTTCCGGTTTTCTGCCCGTTGACTGCATCCTTTTCGCCGGCGACGAGGTATCGATGAAAAGCATCCTTTACATATGGCGACGCATTGCGCTGCCCCCACAGTCGGCTCGCATTGCTTTCGTTTTCCGTGAACAGAAGGTCGGCAGCGCCTTCGCACGACAGCGTTCGTGTTCCCAGAACTGGGTGCGAGGCAATGATTGTGTTGTGATCAGCCTGACGTAGCGCTGGTTTGACTTCATCGACACCCCAAGACCAGGTATTTCGAAACCATAGCGTGGGTAGCAGATGAATCCGGGCGGCTTCTGGGCCCCGGTTGTGAACCGAGATGCGGATGAGAATATCCTCGGCATCGGCCTTGGCATACTCCACGAACACATCGAAGTAGCGGTCGTTGTCAAACACTCCCGTGTCGAGCAGTTCGTACTCAAATTCTTCGCGGGACCGCCTGCGATTCGTCTCCACCAAGTTCCCGTACGGAAACTCGCGTTGAGGGTACTTGTACAAGTACTTCATGTACGAATGGGTCGGGGTGCTGTCGA